>JAWVYK010000085.1:0-10529 GCA_033722755.1 Rhodovibrionaceae bacterium
GATCAGCCGCCGGTCGATGCCGGAATCATCGCGCGCGCACACCATGAAGACGGCGAAGCCGCCCTCGACCTCGACGGGCTTGCTCGGCTCGGCGACGTCCAGCGAGGAGACAGCCGAACGCACCCGGGGCGGCAGACCGACAACCGGCACGTCGCCCAGCGATCCGGCCGTGGCTGATTCCATGTCCGCACCAGTCTTGTCGAAGGCCGCGCAGCTTTGCGCGTCCTGCGTGGCCTCGCGCAGGTTGGCCGAAATCTCTTGCGGGGTGGCGTCTTCCTGCTCCGAGGGCATGTAGATGCGGTGCAGGCGGACGGTATCTTGCCCGACCTCGACAACACGCCGGTCGCGCATCGCCAGAATGTGATAGCCGTCCAAGCTTCGAACGGGCGGGGAGATTTGCCCCGGCTCCATATCCGCAAGAGCCTCTTCCAGTTCGTCCGTCAACTGGCCTTTCTGAATCCAGCCGAGGTCACCGCCCGTGGAGGCGCTGGCGGACTGCGAGATCTGCTGCGCCATGGCGTTGAAATTGGCGCCCTGGCGCAACTCGGTGACCAGGCGCTGCGCGGTGCTGCGCACTTCCGCTTCGCGAGACGAGTCGTCGACGCCCAGGAAGATCTCGCCCAGGCGCCACTGGACGACGCCGTCGCTTTCACGCAGTCGACCGACGACGGTGTCGACCTGTTCTTCGGAGATGTTGACCTGCGGGCGGATGCGGCGGCCAACCACCTGTTCCCAGGAAAGCTGGGCGCGAATCTGGTCGCGCATGGATTCCACCAACACGCCGTTCGATTCGAGCATGCGCCGAAATTCGTATGGCGCCATGTTGTTTTGCTGAGCGATTCTTGCGAAGGCCTCGTCGACCTGCTCCTCGGAGACTTCGAGCCCCAGGCGTTCGGCCTCCTGTATCTGCAGGCGCTCGTCGATGAGGCTGCGCAGAACCTGCGGGGCCAGCCTCTGCCGGGTCTCCGGCGTATCCTCCAGTCCGATCGAAAGGATCACCAGGCGCGTGCGCATGGCCAGATCGAGCATCGAAATGACCTCGTCGTTCACCACGGCAGCGGCGCGAAGCGTTGTCTGGGCGCCCGCCGGTGCGCTCACCGTCAAGCTCATTGCGACGATAAGTGCTGCGGCAAACGCCGGTATGCTCTGGCGGATGAGTCTCGCCATGGTTACGTCAACTCCATCGATAGCCGGGCATGGGTCCCGTTGCGCAGTTCTCTGCAGCGCCGCAATGCGGCGGCAACGCGTCGTTTTGCCGAATATAGGACGATTGACCTGCGCTTACCAATGGGCGATGGCAAAATCTAGGCCGCGCGCGCTAGCTGTCGGTGCCGAACTCGCCCAGATGCTTGAAGACGACGCGCACGAAGAAGATGTCTTCCGAATCGCTGTTGCGGCTGCGGAAGAACTTTCGCTCCGCCGCGGTTTCGATCAAGAAGCATTCGTCCTGATAAACCAGCCCGACGCGCGTCGAGAGGCTGTCGTCTGCAATGAGATCGCGCCTGTGGCTGGCAAACGCGCTCCAATACTCGCTGAGCGTCGTGCGCACGGCTCCGGTGATTTCCTCCCGGTCTCCGAAGCCGCCGCTTTGCACGTTGGTGCGGTCGCCGACCGTGAAAACGTAGCCGAGGTCGAGCTCGACCGGTCCGACGCTGGCGCGGAGCTGCACGTCTGAGCGTTGCGCCTGCAGGTCGTCCTTGTCGAAGCGGAACCTGTAGATCGCATGGAAATAGTCCTCCAAGCCGACTTCCAACTTGCCGACGTAGTCCGAGAGCTTATCGTCCAGCCCGCTGGAAGGCCCGAACAGCCCCGCATTCTCGCTCGCCCGATAGCTCTGTCCGAGAAAGGCGGTCACCATGCCCCCGTCGGCGTGTCTGGCCGACCAGTTGAGTCCATAGGAAACGCGCGAGCCGGAATCCACGCGGTCAACGCCCGTAAAGCGATTGAGCCGGAACAGGTTGGTGTAATCGAATTCCAGGTCGAGGCTGTCCTCGTTTGGGATTTCGCCTGGGTTCTTGCCGTTGGCCGCCGCCACGAACTGCACGGCGGGCTCGAGCGTTTGCTGAATTTTGCCGGCCGTCTGGACGAAGGGATAACGCCAGTCGAGCGCCAGCTGTGGGAAGACGCGTCCGGCGAAATCGCTGTCCTGGCCGGCTCGTGGAGCGACCAGGTCGTTGGTCGGGTTGACGCCGTCGGTGCGGTAGCCCTCGGCCTGCACCCGGGCCGTCAGCGTATAGACGTCGCCCAGCGGGCTGATATAGGGCAGTTTCCAGCCGCCGCTCAGCGAAACCCGGTTGCTCCTGCGGCCCTCTTCTCGGGTGAGCAGCATCGCGTTGGCGTCGGCGAAGAAGGTGTCGCCCCACTCTCCCGGCTCACTGACGAAGCTGTACTCGGCCAAGGGCGCGACGATCGGGGCCTGGTCGTTGTTGTCGCGGCTGCGCAGACCCTGGAAACTGTAAGCGTTTATGGCGGCGTAATCGCGCTCGAAGAAACCTTCGACGTATGGATTGACCATGACGCTTCGCGGGCTGTCGAAATCGTAAAACCTCAGGTATTCCTTGTCGGTGACACGCTCGACTTCCGCGCCCCAGCGCCAGTGCTCGTCGATGTTGAACTGGGCCGTCGCGTCGATGTGGCCGCGGAAAACGTCGTTTTCCTGCACGCGGGTTCCGTTCTCCCGTCTAATCCGGTCGCCAATGGTGCCGCTGCCCGCGATGTCGATGAAACCGTCCCTGTAACGCTGACGGTACTGGCCGGTGAGGACCACGCCTTCCTCGAACGTGATGAGCGGCGCAAAGGTCAGGTCGCTATGCGGGTCGATGACGAGGAAGTACGGCAACTGCAGGTTCGGCCCGAGGTTGCTGCTGCTGCCGAAGGTCGGCGCCAGGAAACCGCTCTTTCGTTCGACCGAAGGATCGGGATGCTCGAAATACGGCGTATAGATGACCGGGACGCCGAAGATTTCCATCCAGGCGTCGTGGTAGGTGATGATCTTTTCCTCCTGATCGTGCACCACCCGGGCGGATTTGATTTGCCAGAGCGGCGCGCGTTCGGGGTCCTCCTTGCATAGCTCGCAGGGGCTGAACACGGCGCGGCGCAACTCGGACCTGTTGTCACCGGTGCGCAGGGCGCTGTCGGCGGCCATGCGGGTAATCCCGTCGCTCATCAGCAGCCGCACTTCGTCGATGAAGCCCTCGGCCAACTCGTCGGTCAATTCGACGTATTCGGCGAAAATGACGTCGCCGGTGGGCTCCACCAATGCGACGTTGCCGCTCGCGGTCACCAGCCCCGTGTTGATGTTGTAGCTGATCGTATCCGCCTTGATGACGCGCTCTTCCTGGGCCAGCTCGACGTTTCCGCTGGCGGTGACGATGTTCAGCTTTTCGTCATAAGTGACCTCGTCGGCCTGCAGAAGCACGGGCCGGTCCTGCTGCGGCAACTCCTGCGCGGAAGCCGGAGCTGCGAGCAGCGCGATCAGTGCCAGAAGTGCAATCCCCCTGAAGACCCCCCGCATGGCTCCCTTCCTAGCCGTCTTCCAGGTGAAGCAGCAGCGCCGCCCCGATCATAAGCGCGACTCCTGCCGGCATCCATGCTGCGAGCACTACCGGAATTTTTCCCGACAGGCCAAGCGCAAAGACGAAATTGGAGAGGAAGTAGAGCAGGAAGCCGGACAGAACGCCAAGCATAAGGCTGAGCCCGACACGCCCGCGGCGGTGAGGCTTCAAGGAAAATACCGCGGACAGCAGGATCATCGCGGCCAGCAGCAGCGGCAGGGACAGCAATCGATGGAACTGCAGCCGGTGGGCCTGGCTGGAAAAACCGGCTTCTTCCAGCAGGGCAATGAACTCCGGCAGGGACCAGAAGGAGATGGTCTCCGGCGGCGCGAAGCTCTCGAATATCTTCTCCCGAGTGAAGTCCGTCGGTATGCGGACCTCCTCGTCGAATTCCGAGGTCTCGCCCGGCTGAGAGACCCATGCGCCTGTCAACGCCCAATGGCCGTCCTGCAATTCGGCCGTCTTCGCGTCGATACGGCTTTGGAAGGCGTCCGGACCGTCGAACTTGAAGACGATCACGTCGTAGAGCGTCATGGCCTGCTGATTGACGCGCTGTGCGTGAATCACCCAGTGCTTTCCGCCGGCCACCTGACGCAGCCAGAGACCGGTTTTCGAGACGGCCAGCAGATTGTCGTCGTTGTGGACGAAACGCGCCTCGAGCCGCTCGTAGCGGTCCAGCAGGGTGGCGGATATGGGGTTCATCAGGGTGATGACGAAAATGCCGACGCCCAGCACGACGAAAATTACCGGAAACAGGAATTGCCAGGCGGAAACCCCCGCGGCGCGCGCCACGACCAGCTCGTGGGTGCGCGTCAGCTTGGTGAAGATGGCCAAGCCCGAGAACAGCACCAGGAAAGGCATGACTTCCATGGCGATGTGCGGGGCCTTGAGAAGCGCCATCTCGATCACGCGCACCAGGGAGACGTTCTTCGTCGCCAGCCTGTCCAGCAGATCGACGCTGTTGGCCAGTACGATGATCCCGAAAAACGCCAGGAACAGCGCAACCAGCCAGCCCAGATAGAGCCGGCCCAGATAGGCGGAAAGCGTGACCGACAGGCGCGTCTCGCGATCGCGGGGCAGGGCGGGTGCGTGCGTGCTCATGCCATGCTCTCCGCCGGTTCTCCGCCTGCGGTTTCGCGGTTCGCCTTGCGCCGCGGTCCGCGCAGAAGCACGTAGAAAGCCAGTCCGATCGGCGCGATCGCGCCGCCATAAAGCGCCGGGATCGCGGCCCAGGGAACGCGAATGGCGAGGTCGTGAAGCGCGAAGTTGATGACCTGCAGCACGGCCACGACCAGCACGGCCGCGATGATCCGTTTCAAATTGCCGCGCCGGCGGAATTCCCCCGTCAGCATTGCGGCCACGCCGATGACAACGAAGGCGAAGGCATAGATCGGCGTGGCGAGCCTTCGGTGTGCTTCGGCGCGCAGTTCGTCGCGGTAGCGAATATCCGATGGATGGCCCTGCGCAATGAGCAGTTCGTGCAGGAAACGCTCCTTCGGTTCGCGCCAGCGCGTGGCGAGCGTCTCCTTGAATTGTGCGAGGTCGACCGTGTAGCGATCGAAGTAGAGCATGGAGAGCTTGCCGCTCTCCTGGTCCACGGCCTGTCTGTTTCCGCTGGCCATGACGACGCGCGGGCCGTTTTCGCCGGTCACCAGCGCGCCGCGTTCGGCCATCATCGTCACCGGATTGTCCTCGTCGCGCGTGTCGTGCACCAGAATGCCCTTGAGCTCGCCGCCGTTGGTGCGCTCGCGCACATAAACGGTCACGCCATCCGAGACGTCGTTGAATACCCCCTCGCGCAACAGCACCGCCGAGTAATCGTGGCGGATCTGGAACTGTAAGTCTTTGAACTCCCTGAAGGACGCAGGCAGGAAATACAACATGATCGCATACATTACGACGACCACGGCCGCGCCCAGGACGAGAGCCGGACGGGCGAGCTGCAGCTGCGACAGGCCGGCGGCGCGCAGGACCACCAGTTCGCTGTCGGCGATCAGCTTGTTGTAGACGAACAGGACGGCGGAGAACGCCGCGATCGGCAGTACGATTCCCAGGAACTGCGGCAGCAGCAGCGCGATGAATGACAGGAAGGTCGCCGCCGGCAGGCCGCGGTTGACGATCAGATCGATCAGGCGCAGCGACTGCGTCAGCCAGATCGCAAAGGTCAGGCCGAGGGTGACGAACACCGTGGCCATGACCAACTGGCCAAGCTTATACCGGGTAATCGCGCGCATTGGCCGCACTATATGCTGTTGATGGGGCTGGCAACAGGCGGAATTTGCCGCATGCTCTCAAGCGTGCGTCCGCGCTGGGAACGGCGTTTCGCAGCGCCGCTTCGCAAGCGCCGTTGACACCTTTCGCACCAAGGCGCTATCGCAGAGGACGTTAGTTTACACGAGGCCGGACCAGCGTTCCGGCCCCCCGACTCGGCGCCTGCCTCGGACGGCGTTCGGCCAGACCCGTAGCTGCGCGCGTAGACCATTTCAGGAGAGGACACCTCTGTCATGAAAATCTCTTTTTCCGCCCCGAGCCTGCCGAAATCCGGCGCCATAGCCGTCGGCGTGCTGGACGACCGCAAACTGACGCCCAGCGCCGCGGAGCTGGACAAAACGGCCGGCGGCGCCTTGTCCCGCGCCATCAAGGCCAGCCGGTTCAAGGGCAAGAAGGGTCAGCACCTGGAGGTGCTGGCGGTGGCGGGGTTGGAGGCATCGCGCGTGCTTCTTTTCGGTATGGGCAAGGCGGAAGAGCTTGGCGACACGGACCTCGACGAGGTTGGCGGCAGCATCGTAGCCAAGATGAACGAAGCCGGCGAAAAGGAGGTCGCGGTCTACGTCGACGAAATCAAGGGCACGGCCAAGACCAGCGCGGAACGCGCCGCGCGGCACGCCTTCGGGGCGCGGTTGCGGGGCTATCGTTTCGACCGCCACAAGACCAAGGAAGAGGCTGACAGCAAGCCGAGCCTTTCCAAGGTGACCTTCATGCTGGAGGACCACGCGGACGCGAAGAAGGCCTACAAGCCCCTGGATAAGGTGACCGAGGGCGTTTTCCTGACCCGCGACGTGGTCTCCGAGCCCGCCAACCTGATGTACCCCGAGACCTTCGTGAACGAGGCGAAGAAGCTGGAAAAGCTGGGCGTCGAACTGGAGGTCCTGGACGAAAAGGATATGAAGAAGCTGGGCATGGGCTCATTGCTCTGCGTATCCCAAGGCTCCGAGCGGCCGCCGCGTCTTCTGATCATGCGCTGGAAAGGCGGGAAGGGAAAGGATGCGCCGGTGGCCTTCGTCGGCAAGGGCGTGACCTTCGATACCGGCGGCATTTCGCTGAAACCGGCCGCCGGCATGGAGGATATGAAGTGGGACATGGCCGGCGCCGGGGTCGTGCTCGGCCTGATGAAGGCGCTTGCCGGGCGCAAGGCCAAGATGAACGCGGTCGGGGTCTGCGGCCTGGTCGAGAACATGCCGTCCGGCAAGGCGACGCGGCCGGGCGATATCGTGAAATCGATGTCGGGACAGACCATCGAGGTGCTGAACACGGATGCGGAGGGCCGCTTGGTGTTGGCCGATGCGCTCTGGTACGTGCAGGAGACGGACAAGCCCAATGTCGTGATCGACCTGGCCACGCTCACCGGCGCCATCATCGTTGCATTGGGCAGCGAAACCGCCGGGCTTTTCAGCAACAGCGACGAACTGGCTGGACGGCTGACCGACGCCGGCAAGGCGGTCGGCGAGCCGATATGGCGTCTGCCCTTGGGTGAGACCTACGACAAACAGCTTGATTGCGACGCCGCGGACATGAAGAACATCGGCGGCAACCGCGAGGCCGGCTCCATCGTCGCCGCCCAATTTCTTCAGCGCTTCATCAAGAAGGACGTCGAGTGGGCGCACCTGGACATCGCCGGCGTGACCTGGTCGAAGAAGGACAAGCCGACCGTGCCGAAGGGCTCCACGGCGTTCGGCGTGCGCCTGCTGGAGCGTTTCGTGACAGAGAACTACGAAAACTAGGCCCGGCCGTACTCACGGATTGGGCTCGAAGGCGGCTGCTATGACCGAGGTGCGCTTTTATCATTTGACCCGCGCGACATTGGAAAAAGCGCTGCCGCAAATGCTGGAGAAGACGCTCGAGCGTGGCCAGCGCGCTGTCGTGCTGCTCTCGTCGCGCGACCGCGCCGAGGCGTTGGCCGAGCACCTCTGGGCCTACAACGACCGAGGTTTTCTGCCGCACGGCACGCATCGCGACGGCCATGCCGCGGAGCAGCCTGTGTGGCTGACCGACAAAGACGAGAACCCGAACGGCGCCGAGGTGCTGTTTCAGGCCGACGGGGCCGCAAGTGAAAAGCTGGATAGCTATGCGCTCGTCGCCGATCTCTTCGACGGCGGCGATGCCGACGCGGTGCAGGCCGCGCGCGAACGATGGACGTCGGTGAAGGCCGCCGGGCATGCGGCGACCTATTGGCAGCAGGACGACCGCGGCCGCTGGAGCCAGAAGGCCTAGATGCATCCCAGAGCAGGCCGGGTCGCCCTCTCTGGCTTTGCAGGGCGCTGACGGGGCGATCGACGCTCTGGGCTATCGGCCGCGCGCGGCTGTTTGCGCCTCGATCCTATGCTGCGCCTCGAGCCAGGCGTCTTCCGCCTTTTCTACGGCGTCCTTCAGTTCGGCGTGACGGATCTGCAGGTCCGTCAGGCGCTGAGGGTTGCCATCGTAGAGGCTCGGGTCGGCCATCTGCCGCTCGATTTCGTCGATCTCGCCGTGCAGGCGTTCTAGCCGCTCCTCTGCGGCGCGCGCCGCCTTCTTCAGGGGCGCTATGGCCTGGCGGGCTTCCGCCTTGGCGCGGCGCTCGTCTTTCCGGCTGGCGGTCTTGGACTCTGCGGCGCCGGGCGAGCGCTCAGCCTCCCGGTTGCGTTGATCGCGGCGGCGTTCCAGCAACAGCCGGCGATAGTCGTCGAGGTCACCCTCGTAGGGTTCGGCCCGGCCGTCGGCGACCAGCCACAGGCGGTCGGCGACGAGTTCCACCAGATGCGGATCGTGCGTCACCAGCACCACAGCGCCGTCGAAGGCATTCAGCGCGTGGACCAGCGCCTCCCGGCTGTCGATGTCGAGGTGATTTGTCGGCTCGTCAAGAAACAGGATTTGCGGCGCTTCCCGGCTCATCAGGGCGAACAGCAGGCGCGCCTTCTCGCCGCCGGAAAGCTGGCCGACAGCGACCTCCGCCTTGTCCGCGCCAAAGCCGAAACGGCCAAGCTGCGCGCGAAGCTTCGTCTCCGTCGCCATTGGCATGAGCCGTGCCATGTGCTTCAGCGGACTGGCGCCGAGATCAAGCTCGTCCGCCTGGTCTTGCGCGAAATAGCCGGTGACCAGCTTCGACGACTTGACGATCTTGCCCTGCAGCGGCTTCAGCCGTCCGGACAACAGCTTCACCAGCGTTGATTTGCCGTTCCCATTGGCGCCCAGAAGGGCGACGCGGTCGTCCATATCGAGCCGCAAATTGAGGTCCGCCAGCACCGGCTCATCCACATCGTAGCCCGCCGCGGCGTCCTCCAGGCGGATGAGCGGTGGGGAGAGCGGTTCGGGCTTTGGGAACTCGAAGTGCACCGTCCGCTCCTCGGCGGCGCCGGCGATCGGTTCCATGCGCTCCAGCATCTTCAGGCGCGACTGCGCCATGCGCGCTTTCGAGGCTTTCGCCCGGAAGCGGTCGACGAAGGCCTGGATGCGGCGGCGCTCGGCAAGCTGTTTGGCGTGCAGGTCGGCCTGGCGGGCGAGGTGTTCGCGCCGCGTGCGCTCGAAGCGGTCGTAGTTCCCGCTATAGAGGGTCAGGCGCCGGTCTTCCAGATGCAGGATCTTGTTGACGGCCCGGTTCAGCAGGTCGCGGTCGTGGCTGACCAAGAAGACCGTACCAGGGTAGCCCTTGAGGTAGCTCTCGAGCCACAAGGTGGCTTCCAGGTCCAGATGGTTCGTCGGCTCGTCCAGCAGCAGGAGATCGGGCTCCGCATAAAGCAGCGCCGCAAGCGCCACGCGCATGCGCCAGCCGCCGGAAAGCTCGCCGCAGGGCCGGGCCTGCGCGCGCTCGTCGAAACCCAGGCCGGCCAGGATGCGCGCCGCCTTTGCCGGAGCCGCGTGCGCCTCGATGGCGCTCAGGCGCTCGTGAATTTCCGCGATGTGCGCTGGTTCGTGGGCCGTATCGGCGGCCTCGAGCAGGCGTGTGCGCTCCACGTCGGTGGCGAGCACCCAATCGATCAGGCTTTCCGGCCCGCCCGGCGCCTCCTGGCGCACCCGGCCAACCCGTGTGCGGCCGGTGACGCGCACGTCGCCTCCGTCCGGCGCGAGCTCGCCGGCAATCAGCCGCAGCAGGGTGGTCTTGCCGGCGCCATTGCGGCCGACCAGTCCCACGCGCTCGCCGCCAGATATGGCCGCCGTGGCGCGGTCGAAAAGAACCCGCCCACCGATCCTGTAGGTGAGATCGTTGATATGCAGCATGGCCTTGCGCGTGGTTTCGGGCACCGGCGCGCCGGTCTTAACACGCCGGCTTGCCGGTTCGGAAGCAGGATCGGCTGTCAGGGCAACCGCGCCTCGCGGCGACAAACTGGAGGTTGCCCCACCGCAGGCTGCTGGTTATAAGCCGGCGGAATTTTCTTACGCGCGAGCGACCGCGCGCCAGCTTTGAAGGAGAGCCGACAGATGGCCGTTCAGAGAACACTTTCGATCATCAAGCCGGACGCCACCCGGCGCAACCTTACCGGCACGATCAACGCCCGCCTCGAGGAGGCCGGCCTCAGGATCGTGGCGCAGCGGCGGATCAAGCTGACCCGAGAGCAGGCCGAGGGGTTCTACGCCGTCCACAAGGACCGGCCGTTCTACGGCGAGCTGGTGGAGTTCATGACCTCCGGGCCCGTGGTGCCGATCCTCCTCGAGCGGGATGACGCCGTGGCCAAGCTCCGGGAAGTCATCGGAGCCACGGACCCCGCCGAGGCCGAGGAAGGA
>JAWVYK010000086.1:0-10448 GCA_033722755.1 Rhodovibrionaceae bacterium
ATGTAGCTGAGGATGGCGCCCGACGAGCCGACCAGCGCGCCGGTGATGATCAGGAGGCTGTTCTGGAGCGTGAAACCGATGCCGGCGGCGGCCCAGCCCGAGTACGAGTTGAGCATCGAGATCACGACCGGCATGTCGGCGCCGCCGATGGGGATGATCAGCAACAGGCCAAGCAGCAGCGTGCCCGCGACGATGATCCAGAAGGCCACGCCCGACTGGTCGATACAGAACCAGACCACGACCAAGACGATGGCGATGCCGAGCGCGAGGTTCAGCATATGCTGGCCGGGGAAAACGACGGGCTTGCCGGAAACCAGTCCCTGCAGCTTCGCGAATGCGACGACCGAGCCCGTGAATGTGATGGCGCCGATGGCCGCGCCGATCGACATTTCGATCAGGCTGTTCAGGTGAATGTCGCCGGCGGTGCCGATGCCGTAGGCGTCGGGATTGTAGAACGCGGCGGCGGCCACGAAGACGGCGGCCAGGCCCACCAGCGAGTGGAACGCCGCAACCAGCTGCGGAAGCGCCGTCATCTGGATCTTCAGCGCGATCACCGTGCCGATGGAACCGCCCACCACGATGCCGGCGGCGATCATGGGGTAGGTCACCACCTCCGAGGAGGCCAGCGTGGTCGCCACCGCGATGGCCATGCCGACCATGCCGTAGTAGTTGCCGCGCCGGCTGGTTTCCGGATGACTGAGCCCCTTCAGCGATAGGATGAAGAGGATCGAAGCGACCAGATAGGCGAGCGCCATGAGGTCCTGATTCATCGTCGCCCGCCCCTTACTTCTGCTTCTTCTTGAACATGTGCAGCATGCGGTTCGTAACGATGAAACCGCCGAAGATATTGACGCTGGCCAGGGTGACAGCGATGAAACCCATGATCTGGGAGAAGTTGATCTCCGCCGGTCCGGCGGCGATTAGCGCGCCCACGATGATGACCGAGGAAATCGCGTTGGTTACACCCATCAGCGGCGAGTGCAGCGCCGGCGTGACCCGCCAGACCACGTGGTAGCCGACGAAGACCGCCAGAGCGAAGACTGTCAGTCCGATGACCAGCGAATGTCCGCCGCCGGCGGCTTCGCCGGCGCCGCTGTCGATCACGAGCCGCCCGGCGTCGGTGGCAATCGACGCCGCCTCCTCCGACAGCTCCATCAGCTTGTTGGCCAGTCCCGCCGCGCGTTCGGCCAGGCCCTCCGGTTCAGTGGCCATGGTCAACCTCCCTCACTCTTGAGCTTTTCGCTCACCACCTCGCCGTCGCGCGTGACGCAGGTGTCCTTGACGATCTGATCTTCGAAATCCGGCTTCAGCTCCTTCGATTCCTTGTCGACGAGAAGCTGCAGGAACGACCAGACGTTGCGTCCGTAAAGCGCACTGGTGTCAGCCGCAAGCCGCCCGGGCACGTTCAGGTGACCGACGATCGTCACGCCGTTGTCAGTGGTGACCACCTCACCCGGTTCCGAGAGCTCGCAGTTGCCGCCGTTTTCCACGGCCAAATCGACGATCACGGATCCGGCCTTCATAGACTTCACCATGTCCGCCGAAACAAGCTTCGGGGCCGGCTTGCCCGGGATGAGCGCAGTGGTGATGACGATGTCCTGCTTCTTTATGGTCTCGGCGATCAACTCCGCCTGCTTTTCCTTGTATTCGTCGCTCATCTCCTTGGCGTAGCCGCCGGCCGCCTCGGCCTCCTTGAATTCCTCGTCCTCAACCGCAACAAACTTGCCGCCCAGGCTTTCCACCTGCTCCTTCGCGGCGGGCCGCACGTCGGTGGCGGAGACCTGCGCACCGAGCCGCCGGGCCGTCGCAATGGCCTGCAGACCGGCGACGCCGGCGCCCATGATGAACGCCTTGGCCGGCGGAATCGTGCCCGCGGCCGTCATCATCATTGGAAAGGCCTTGCCGAAATGCTCCGCAGCATCCAGCACGGCCTTGTATCCGGCCAGGTTCGCCTGGCTGGACAACACGTCCATCGACTGCGCCCGGGTGATGCGCGGCATGAATTCCATGGCAAAGGCGGTGAGCCCCGCCTTGGCGATCGCCTCCATCGTCTCGCGATTCTTGTAGGCGTCCATGGTGGCGATCAGCGCCTGGCCCTGCTTGTAGTGCTGCAGCTCGTCCTCGCCGCCGTCGTCCTTGGTCATCGGCCGCTGCACCTTGAGGACCACGTCCGCCTTGGGAATCAGGGTGCGCGCTTCCTTGGCGATGGACGCGCCGGCCTTCTTATAGGCGTCGTCGAGATAGCTGGCGGCCTTGCCGGCGTCGGACTCGACGATGACCTCGAGCCCGTAGTCGACCATTTTCTTCACCGTCTCGGGCGAGATGGCAACGCGCCGCTCATTTTCTCGGCGCTCCTTGGGGATAGCGATTTTCATCTTGGCCTTTCGATTCCCCTGATGACCCTGTTGAAAGCACCCGGACAGGCGCCCTCTGGATTGGCTGGCGGGCGAGTTGTTCTTAACCGGCTGCCGCGCGCAAGAACGCAAGCGCCGCTATCGTACCGCACCGCAGCGACGCCAGAGAATGGCGAATTGCGGGCGCTTTGTGAAGGGGCAGACCGGAATCCGAATGATCGCCTCTTGTCGGCCGCCCCGTTCGGGCGGCTAAATCCAGCCGAGCCGGCGAAAGATGTAGATCTCGGCGACCCCGACCACCACCAGCCCCGCCGTGACCAGGGCAAACGCCCAGGAGGTCTCAGCCCCTGGCATGCCGCCGACGTTTATCCCGAGGAGGCCGGTTACGAATCCGAGCGGCAGGAAAATGGCGGCGACGATGGAAAGCAGGTAGAGACGCGTATTGACCTGTTCCGCCAGGCGGTTGGCGAGTTCGTCCTGAATGACCGCCGCGCGTTCGCGGGCGGCATCCAGGTCCTCGACGTAGCGGGTGATGCGGTCCGCGGTCTCGCGCAGCCGGGCGCGCGCCCGCTCGTTCTCGGCCAGCCATGACAGCCTTTCGTTCATCAGCCGCGCCATCGCCTCGCGCTGAGGCGCGATATACCGCCTGAGGGTGATCGCCCGGCGGCGCAAGGTATGGAGCTGGCGGCGCAATTGATGGCTCTGCGCTGTCAGCACCTCCTCCTCCAGTCCGTCGATCTCATCGTCGAGTTCCGCGAGCGAGGGACCCATGCGTTCGACCAGGCGGGCCGAAATCGAGGCCAGCAGATCGGCCGTCCGCCAGGTCTCGCCGCCGCTGTCGAGGGCGCTGCGCATATCCTGCACGGCCATCAGGCGACGCATGCGAACGGAGACGACGCGACGCTCGTCCGCCCACATGCGGATCGACACCATGTCTTCCGGATCGGCCCCCGGGTTGAGATTGACGCCGCGCAGGATCAGCAAAAGGCCGTCACCCACCGGATCGCAGCGGGGGCGCGTTTCCTCCGCCAGCAGCGCTTCGCAGACGAACCGGTCGAGGCCGCTCTCTTTCCACAGCCAGTGCTGCGCCTCGCCACCCGCGCGATTGAGGTGGACCCAGTAACGGGCCCCGGAATCCGCGGCATGGTTTTTGAACTCGGCCCAATCGAGACCGCGCGCACGACCCTCGTCATCGAAGGCGTAGGCGCAGACCAGATTTTCCTCGACCCCGGTCATGCAGCCCTCTCCTTTCTGCGACGCCGGCCCCGCAGCCAATTCAACGCCTCAACCAGAACGGCGTAAAGCACCGCGAAGTAGACGTAGCCCTTGGGAATCTCGAAGTGCAGTCCGTCTGCCACCAGCGTCGTTCCGATGAGCAAGAGAAAACTGAGCGCCAGCATCTTCATTGTCGGATGGCGCTGCACGAAGTTGGCCACGGGCTCTGCGGCGAAGATCATCACCAGGATGGCCACCACGATGGCCGCGACCATGACCGGAATTTCGCGTGTCATGCCGACCGCGGTCAGCACCGAGTCGAGCGAGAAGACGATGTCCAGGGCGATGACCTGCAACATTACGCCGGCGAATGCCGCGGTACCGGCACGGACCGCCGCACCGCCGTTGTCGCCGGATTTCGCCGCGTGGGCTTGGCCTTCGACCTCCGCGTGGATTTCCGTCGTGGCCTTGGCGATCAGAAACAGTCCGCCAGCCAGCAGCAAGATGTCCCGCCAGGAAATCGCCAGGTCCATGACCTCGAAGATCGGCCGCGTCAGTCCGATGACCCAGGTGATCGCGAATAGCAGGCCGATGCGCCCGACCAGCGCCAGGATGAGGCCGATTTTGCGAGCCCGCGGCTGCTGCTCGGCCGGCAGGCGCTCGGTGACGATTGAGAGAAAGATGAGATTGTCGATTCCCAGCACGATCTCGAGGATCGCGATGCTGAGAAAACTGATCCAGATCTCCGGGTTCGCCAGCCATTCCAGCACGGTCGTATCTCCGTTCGGTTGTTCTGTGGGCCCAGCAAGCTTGCGGGCCCGCGCGGCAAAAGCAAGGGGCCGAACCTGTCATTGAGGTCCGGCCCCTTGCGGATGATCGGCAGCGCGAGTGCGCCGTCAGCGAAAAAGCGCTTTATTCGGCTGCGTGCTGCCTGCGCCGGTTCAACTCGTCCAGCATCTTGTCGGCGAGCTCGCCGCAGGACGCCGGATTCTGGCCAGTCACCAGATTGCCGTCGCTCACCACGCAGGCTTTGAATTTGTCGGCTTTCTTGAACTCGCCGCCAAGCTCACGCAGCTTGCTCTCCAGCAGGAACGGCACCACGTCGTCAAGGCCGACGGCCTGCTCCTCCTCGTCGGTGAAGCAGTTGACCTCGTGTCCCTTGACCAGAGGCTCGCCATCCGCACCTTCCGCGCCGACGAAGCCGGCGGGACCGTGGCAGACCGCACCGATGGGCTTGCCGGAGAGGTCCGCCTGACGCAGCAGACGGTTCAATTCGCGGTTATACGGCAGGTCCCACATGGTGCCGTGGCCGCCCGGCAGATAGACGGCGGCAAAATCGTCCATCGACACCTCGTCCAGGGGCTTCGAGGCCTTCAGCTTCTGCTTCGCCTGATCGTCGCCCAGGAACTTGCGCACGCTTTGCGGGCGCTCCCGCTCCTCGTCCTTCAGGCTGCCGGGGTCGTATGGCGGCTCGCCGCCCTGCGGCGAGGCGAAATCCACGCTGTAGCCCTTATCTTCGAAGGCGTAATACGGAGTCGTCAGTTCCTCCCAGTGAAACCCGGTGGGCTTGCCGGTGTCGCCCAGCCTGTTGTTAGACGTGACGACGAAAAGAATTTTCCTTGCGCTATCGTTCATATCTGAACCTCCTTTGAAACAATGGCGTCGTGCCTTGTCTGGAGAAGTGTGCGTATCGACGTGTTCGTCAAGTAAACGCCGGGACGAACCCGCATGTTCCACCTAACATACTGATTTTCCGAGGAATTAAATCTGGAAACGCCTTAATCGCGCTTGTGCGGACGCCGGAACGGCCATCGCCGCTGCAGGCCGCGGAACAGCCTCCGGCGGTTGGGTGAGGGGCTGGATTCGCCGTCTTCCTCGTGGTGATCGAACTCGGCCTGGCGCGTTTCTTCGAGCAGGCGTTCCAGTTCCTCCTGCTCGGTCCCGACCGAGCGCAGCACGCTGCCGGCAAGCTGCAAGCTGGCCTCCACCGTCTCCGGGACGACGGCATCCGCGCCCGCAGTGCGCAAGCGGTTGTGATGCGGGATATCCCGGCCGCGGGCGATGATTTCCAGCTTGGGGTAGTGCCGGCGAACAAGGCTGACCGCCTGCTCCGAAGGCCCAGGCCGGTCCAGCGTGAGCACCACGGCGCGTGCGCGCTCGATCCCTGCAGCCCTCAGAACCTCGAGCCGGCTGGCGTCGCCGAAGAAGACCGGCAGGCCCCGCCGACGTGCTTCGTTCACGCGCTGCACGCTGAGGTCCAGCGCGATATAGGGCACGCCCCGGCGTTCCAGCAGCCGGGCGACGGTCTCGCCGACGCGCCCAAAGCCTGCGATCAGCACGTGCCGGCGCAGGCTTTCGGCCTCGCTGGCCAGATCGTTCTCGTCTCCGGCGGCCTTTTCCTCCAACAAATCGGAACACCACCGGCCCAACTCTGCCAGCAGCGGGGTAACCGCCATGGTCACGGCCACCGCGATGACGGCCGGCTGCGCCCACGCCGACGTCACAACGCCTTCGAAGACCGCCAGCGACAGGATGACGAAGGCGAACTCGCCGCCCTGCGCCAACAGCAGGCCCACGCGAAGGGCGACCGATTTCTCCAGTCTGAAGGCCAGGCAAAGGCCGGCGATAAGTGCCGCCTTGCCGACGATCAGGCCGAGGGCGATGGCAAGCACGAGCACCAGTTCGTCGACCATGACGGCAACATCGATGGACATGCCCACAGTAATGAAGAACAGGCCGAGAAAGAGCCCGCGGAAGGGCTGGATGTCCGCTTCGATCTGATGGCGGTATTCCGATTCGGCCAGCAGCAGCCCAGCCAGGAACGCCCCCAGCGCCATGGACATGTTCGCCTGCGCGGTGGCATAGCCCGTGCCGAGGACCAGCAGCAGGCTGGTGGCGAAGAACAGCTCGGCGTTCTGCGTAGCCGCCACGATGCGGTAGACGGGCCGCACGACCAGGCGTCCAAGCAGCAGAATGCCCGCCAGCACCGCCAGCGCCTTGAGGCCGGCGATGGCGAGGGCCTCGACGATGTGCCCGTCGTCGCCGGACAGCAGCGGGATGAGCACCAGCAAAGGCACAACGGCAAGGTCCTGGAACAGCAGGACGGAAATGCCGGCCCGGCCGTGGCGCGTCGTCGCCTCGCCCTTCTCCACCAGCAGCTGCAGCACCGTCGCCGTGGACGACAAGGCCAGCGCGCCGCCGATGACCAGCGCGGCCTCGGGCGTGGCGCCGAGTGCATAGGCGCCGAGCGCGATCAACAGAGAGGTCAGGAAAACCTGCGCCAGCCCCAGGCCGAAAATGTAACTGCCCAGCGCCCTGATTCGCTCGAACGGCAATTCCAGACCGATGCTGAACAGCAGGAAGATGACGCCGAACTCGGCAAAAAAGTGCGCCCCCTCCTCGTCGGAGATCAGCCCAAGTCCGTGCGGACCGATCACCAGGCCCGCAGCCAGGTAGGCCAGAACCGGGCTGATCCGCAGGCGCTGGAAAATGGATACGAAGACGATCGCCGCGACGAGGACGACGAGCACGTCGTTGAGATGACCCGGTTCCGGCATTCGGGCTTGAACCGCCTTCCGCAACTAAGACCGGCTTCGGTTCTACCACGTGGCCGCTATAAGGCCATAGGCACGGGCGCGCCGACGATCAGGTCGGATGCGGCACGCCGTGGCGATCGAGCACGTTCTTTTGACGCTCCGCCAGTTTGTCCACGTCGAAATCGCCGATCAACTCGTGGAACAGCCGGTGCCAGTTGATCTCCGCCTTCAGCCGCATGAAGACGGAGCCCAAACCAATGGCCGCGCGGTCCATGAGGACGAATTCGCGCGGCGGCTTGACGCCGCCGAGGCGCTTGAGCTCCCGGTGCACCTTGCTGGCGACCTGAGCGCCGTATTGGCCGCTCTGGCCTTCCTGGATCGGACGTACGCTATCCTCCAGCAGCGGCGCGTACAGGAATTGCGCCCACATGTTGAGAACCTCGAGCATCTCGCGATTCAGGTTGTCGAAGCCCCATTGCTTGTAGGCTTCGGCGGCAAGATCCCAGTCCTCGCGCTCCAGCGCGAAATACAAATCGATTACGCCTTTCACGAACTTCGGCTGGAACGTGCGGATACACCCGAAATCGAGAAGGTTGATGGAGCGGTCGTCCTCGACCACCGAATAGTTGCCGAGGTGCGGGTCGCCGTGGATCACGCCGTAGTAGTAGAAGGGCACGTACCAGGCGCGGAACATGTTGTAGGCAACCTCGTTGCGCAGCTTCGTGTCCTGGCTTTTCTTGGCTTTCTTGCCCTGCTTGTCCTGCTTGTCCGACAAATGCTTGTCGATGTAGTCCCAGATCGGCGTGCCTTCGAGCCAGGTCATCGTGAGAAGCCTGTCGGTGGAGAGCTCGGCGACCCACTCGGGGACGTGCACGCCGGGTTCTTCCGAGAGCATGTCCCCATAGATCGCCATATGCCGACCTTCCAGGTCGTAGTCCAACTCCTCGCGCAGGCGCGCCGAGAGCTCCTTGTAGATATCGGAGGTGTCGATGGCGCTGTCGTAGCGGCGATAGATTTGCAGCGCCCAGTTGAGCTGCTTCAGATCGGCCTCCACGGTCGACTGCATGTCCGGATATTGCAGCTTGCAGGCCAGTTCTCGGCCATCGTGATCCCAGGCCCGGTGCACCTGGCCCAGCGACGCCGCGGCGGCGGCTTCGTGTTCGAAGCTGTCGAATTCTTTCTGCCAATTGGGGCCGAGTTCGGTGGCCATGCGCCGCTTGACGAAGGGCCAGCCCATGGGCGGTGCGTTCGACTGCAGCTGCCGCAACTCGCCCGCATACTCCTCCGGCAGCGCATCGGGGATGGTCGCCAGTATTTGCGCCACCTTCATCAGCGGGCCGCGCACGCCGCCCAGCGCCTCGCGAAGCTCCGAGGAATGCTTGACCTTGTCCAGGTCGAAGCCGAGGCGCGTCCCGGCCAGCCTAGCGGCAAGCCCTCCCACGGCCCCGCCCACCTGGGCATAACGCCGGGCGCGACCGCTCAGGCGGTTGCGCTCCTGGTCCGGGCCGGATTTGCGGTAGCGCTGCCGCGGTTCCGTCTCGCTGTCCTTACGCCTGTCGCTCATCGCTCTCACATTGCCCTGAAAGGGTGTTCCGACACGATCATATGTGGCGCTGGCCGGCCGCAGGTCCAGCCGCGCCGGCCACGGCAAGGCGTCAGCCCCGCGCGCGGCCGCGCAACCTTCGGTCCCTCAGCCGGCTTCCGCCTCCAACTCGTCGATGAACCGCTCGATGAGCGATAGCCCCTTGTTCCAAAAGGCCGGATCCGAGGCATCGAGGCCGAAGGGCTGCAGCAGGTCCTTGTGCCGCAGCGTGCCGCCGGCCTTCAGCATGTCGAGGTATCGCTCGGCGAAACCCTCCGCCGCCTGCTCGTAGACGGCGTAAAGGGAGTTCACCAGACAGTCACCGAAGGCATAAGCGTACACATAGAAGGGGACGTGCACGAAATGCGGGATGTACGCCCAGTAATGCGCGTACTCGTCCTCGAACCGGATCGCCGGGCCCAGGCTCTCGCGCTGGGTTTCCAGCCAAAGCTCGGAAATCCGCCTGGGCAGAAGCTCGCCCTCGCTGCGCCGGGCGTCGTGCAGGCGCGTCTCGAAGCAGTGGAAGGCGATTTGCCGGACCACGGTGTTGAGCATGTCCTCGACCTTGGAGGCCAGCATCACCTTGCGCCGGGCGGGATCGGTTTCTTGCTCCAGCATCGACTGGAAGGTCAGCATCTCGCCGAAGACGCTCGCCGTCTCCGCCAGGGTCAGCGGCGTGCTGGCCATGAGGTGGCCCTGCCGGCCGGCCAGAACCTGATGCACGCCATGGCCCAGCTCGTGCGCCAGGGTCATCACGTCGCGTGTGCGGCCCTGATAGTTCAGCAGCAGATAGGGATGGGCGCTGGGCACCGTGGGATGGGCGAAGGCGCCGGGCGATTTGCCCGGGCGCGCCACAGCGTCGATCCAGGGCTCTGCGAAAAAGCGTTCGCCCACGGCGGCCAAGTCCGGCGAAAAACGGTCATAGGCCGAGAGCACCGTTTCGCGCGCTTCCTGCCAGGGGATCGTGCGGTCGTCGGACTCCGGCAGCGGAGCGTTGCGGTCCCAATAGGCCAGCGCATCGACGCCGAACCATTTCGCTTTCAGCCGGTAGTAGCGGTGGGACAGCCGCGGATAAGCGCCGCGCACGGCCTCCACGAGGGCATCCACCACCTGGTCCTCGACGAGATTGGCCAGGTTGCGCGAGGAGACCGGACGTTTGAAGCCGCGCCAGTCGTCCTCGATGGCTTTGTCCTTGGCCAGCGTATTGGTGACATGGGCGAAGACGCGGATGTTCTCGCCCAGAGACTTGCCGAATGCTTTGGCGGCACGCCGGCGGACACCGGCGTCATGGTCGGTCAGCTTGTGCAGGATTTCCGTCGAGGTGAGCTGCTTGCCGTTCAGCGGAAAGCGCATGGCGGCAAGCGTCTCGTCGAACAGCCGCGTCCAGGCCGCGCGGCCCGTAACCTCCTTTTCCTGCAGCATGCGCTCCAGATCGTCGGCCAACTGATGGTCCCTGAGCGCCCGCAGGTCGCGCAGCCAGGGACCGTATCGGGCGAGTTCCGGGGCCGCCAGTTTGGTCTCGAGTTCCTCATCGGACAGCCGGTTCAGCTCGAGCGTGAAGAACAGCGTCTGCGTCGAGATACTGGTGACCTTCTCGCGGATACCCTGATGAAAGCGGCCAACCTCCTCGTCGCTCATATCGGCGGCGTAGAGCAGGAATGAGAAACTCATGAGCCGGCCGAGCGTCTCCTCAATGGCCTCGTAGCGGGCGACGGCCTCGCCGAGGCTGGCCCCGTCCAACTCCTGCAGGCGGCCCTGGTA
>JAWVYK010000087.1:0-10419 GCA_033722755.1 Rhodovibrionaceae bacterium
ATGCCGTCCGGCCCGTGATAGACGGCATAGAAACCGGCGATGACCGCCAGGAGGACCTGGGCGGTGCAGATGTTGCTGGTGGCCTTCTCGCGCCGGATGTGCTGCTCGCGCGTCTGCAGGGCCAGGCGCATGGCCGGCTGGCCGTTGGCGTCGACGGAGACGCCGACGATGCGTCCGGGGATCGAACGACGGAAATCGTCCTTGCAGGCGAAATAGGCGGCATGCGGTCCGCCGAAGCCGAGCGGTACGCCGAAACGCTGCGCGCTGCCCAGCACGATGTCCGCGCCCATTTCGCCCGGGGGCACCAGCAGGGCGAGCGCCAAAAGATCGGCGGCGACTGCAACGCGGCAGCCGGCCTCCTGGGTCTTGGCGATCAACGCGCGGTCGTCGCGCAGCAGGCCGCCCGTTGTGGGATATTGCAGCAGGGCGCCGAAGCAGGCCTCGGCATCCAAGTCGCCATGCGGGTCGCCAACGGCGACCTCGATATCCAGCGGCTGGGCGCGCGCCTCGACCACGGCGACGGTCTGCGGGTGGCAGCCGCTGTCGACGAAAAAGCGGTTGCGTTTGCCCTTGTCCGCGCGGTGCAAAAGGGTCATGGCCTCGGCCGCGGCGGTCGCCTCGTCGAGCAGGGAAGCGTTGGCCACCGGCATACCCGTCAGGTCCATGATCATCTGCTGGAAGTTCACAAGGGCTTCCAGCCGGCCCTGACTGATTTCCGGCTGATAGGGTGTATAGGCGGTATACCAGCCGGGGTTCTCGATCACGTTGCGGCGAATGACCGATGGCGTGAATGTGCCGTGATATCCCATGCCGATGAAAGAGCGGAAAATCCGGTTGCGCGAGGCGATTTGCGCAAGGCGGTCCAGGGCTTCGGCCTCGGTCATCGGCGGCGGCAGGTCGAAGGGGGTGTCGCTTTCGATGGTGCGCGGCACTGCCTTGTCGATCAGCCCATCCAGCGAGTCGAGGCCGATGGCCGAGAGCATTTCCTCGGTGTCCTGCGGCCCCGGCCCGACGTGGCGGCGGCGGAAGTCTCCGCGGTTTTCCAGATCCTTCAGTGTCGGCGCATCCGTGCTCATCGCCCGATCTCCCAAATCTGCCCGCGTGTCCTGCGGGCGGCGTCCAGGTCTGCCGGCTCTCAGGACAGGCTCTCGACGTATTCCTTGTAGGCGCCTTCGTCCATCAGATCGTCAAGTTCGCTCTTGTCGGAAAGGTTCATCTTGAAGAACCAGCCGTCGCCGGTGGGGTCGCTGTTGACCTTTTCGGGTTCGTCGGTAAGGGACTCGTTGGCGTCCGTCACCTCGCCGGAGACCGGCGCGTAGACCTCGCTGGCCGCCTTCACGGACTCCACGACCGCGGCCTCCTTGCCCTTCTCCAGCGTTTGCCCGGACTCCGGCAATTCGACGTAGACGATGTCGCCAAGCTGCTCCTGGGCGTAGTCGGTGATGCCGATGGTGGCCTCGCCGTCTTGCACGCGGATCCATTCGTGGTCCTCGGTATAATAGGTGTCGCTCATCGCTCGAAGTCTCCCTTCTCTTCTTCTTTGGCTGCTCGGCGGCAGCCTTTCGACGGCCGGATTTTCGCGTCCCCTCAGGTTAACGTCGTTTCCCGCCGGCCGGTCAGTTCTTCGGCCGCGCCGCGCGCGAGGGCACGAACGGCAGCTTCGCCACCTTGGCCGGCCGCGGCTTGCCGCGCACCATGGCCTGTAGCTCCGTGCCCGCCTCTTCGTAGCGGCTTTCAACGTAGCCCATGGCCACGGGTCCGCCCACGCTGGGCCCGAACCCGCCGCTTGTGATCACGCCGATTTCCCGCTCCTCGGCGTCGGTGAGCGTCGTGCCTTCGCGCGCCGGCGCGCGGCCTTCCGGCAGGATGCCAACGCGTTTGCGCGCCGGCCCCTCGCTCAGCTGCGCCAAGATTTTTTCCGCCCCGGGGAAACCCCCTTCGGCGCGGCGGCGCTTGTCGATGACCCAGGCCAGCCGGGCTTCGACCGGGGTTGTGGTCTCGTCGATGTCGTGTCCATAGAGGCAGAGGCCCGCTTCCAGGCGCAGCGAATCGCGCGCGCCGAGGCCGGCCGGCGCGACCTCCCCGGCATCCAGCAGCGCGCGCGCGATCTCCTCCGCGCGGTCCTCTGGAACGGAGATTTCAAAGCCGTCCTCGCCGGTATAGCCAGATCGGCTGACGATGCACTCGGCCTCCAGGAGGCGCATCGGGGCAATCTGCATGAAGGCGAGATCGCCGGCTTGCCGCGCGTGCCGGCCCAGCACCTCGGCCGCCTTGGGGCCTTGCAGGGCCAGCAGCGCCCGTCCGTCGAGCATCTCGACCCGGGCGTCATCCGCCAGATGCCGGCGAAGATGATCGAAGTCGTGAGCCTTGCGCGCGGCGTTGACCACCAGGAACAGATGGTCGCCCATCTGCGAGATCATCAGATCGTCGAGGATGCCGCCGTCTTCATTGGTGAACAGGCTATAGCGCATGCGGCCCGACGGCAGGCCGGATACGTCGGCCGGCACCAGGCGTTCCAGTGCCCGCGCCGCCTCGCCACCGTCGATGCGGATCTGCCCCATGTGGGAGACGTCGAACAGGCTGGCCGCCGTGCGCGTGTGTTCGTGCTCGGCGATGATGCCGCGAAACTGCACGGGCATGTCGTAGCCCGCAAAGGGCACCATCTTGGCGCCGAGTTCGCGGTGCAGGGCGTTCAACGGTGTGGTTTTCAGGCTTTTCCCGTCCGAAGCATCTGCCGCCATCTCCCGGATCCTCCGTGCTTGCGATCGTCAGGGCCCTTCGGCCGTCTCTCTGGGAGATTGACGACCTGAAGGCCCCCTCTGTCGCCGGACCTGAGAGATTCACCACCGGACTTCGGGCTTGGCCCGTTGTCGTCCGAGGCTTACTCCTTCGGTGAGACGGCGCGCCAACTGGCGTCGTCGTCTGCTTTCCAGAGTGCCGTGCTCGTTACGGTCCTTTTGCCTGAGAGTTTCCGGGGCGGTTGCTCCTTCGGCGCCGGCGTGTCGCTTGGCCCTATTGGGCGCTGCCGGTCTCTCCCGCAACGAGGTCAGATGGCTTTAGCCTGTGCGCGTGCAGCGTACCCCCGCGGTCGGCAAAGTCAACCTGAGCAAGCGCGCAGGCGCCGGCACGCGGCCGTCACCTTTTCGCGAGGATTGCGGCAAATCGGCATCAGCGCCGGTTCTTGCGGTTGTATTCGAGTTCGGCTTCGCTGAGCTTGAGACCCACGTAAAGGCGGTACTGGCGCGGCGATTCGCCCGCGTTGAGCGGGATGGTGGGGCTCAGCGTGTCGGTGACGACGACCCGGCTTTGCGTTCCCTGGAAAGGCACGATCAGCCCGAACTCCTCCCGGCTGATAACCACGCCCTCGGGGTCGAGCATCGCCACCACGTACTGGAAGCGCGCCTCGCGGTTCTTGTTCGCCGGGCCCCGGGTGGCGAGGAACTGAATCTTGAATTCCGATTCGATCACGTTCTCGTCGCGCTCGCAGTCGATCAGCCCGTCGACGATTCGCACCTCGTAGAGCACGTCCGTCAGATCGCGCCCGGTCTCGGCAAAGGCCACTTTGCGCGTGGCGTCGGGCAGCGTGCTGATCGACGGGCAGACCACGGGCTTGGGCTCCGGCCCCCCGCTGCAGGCCGCCAGCACGCCTGCGGCCAGCGCGACGGCGGCGAAGGGAGCGCGGAAAATCCTGGAAAACTTCGAAAATGCGGCCATGAGCGTGTCCAGCGATTGAGAGGGCGGCGATGCGTCCGTCAGGAGCGGGCGGATTGCAAAACCCGGGATTGGGCGGTTTTGTCAGAGCGTCTCGTGCGTGCCGTCGCACATGGGCTTGTTGCCCGTGTTCTTGCAGCCACAGAAAAAGACGGTCTTGTCCTCCGGCGCCTCCCAGATGACCGGCGTGTGGCCGGTGTTTTTGTGGGAGCCGTCGCAGAAGGGTTGCCGGGCGCTGCGCCCGCACGCACACCAGGCATATTTCTTGCCCGCCTGCACCTCGACCTTGAAAGGCCCTTTTTGCGCGATGACCGGATCCGACATGACCTCTTCCTTACCTGCCACTCTTCACATACCTTCCAGGCACCTATATTGAGGTTGGGTCCGGCGGCGTTCCGATCCCAAAGCGAAGTGCCCTTGTCGCGGACTTTAGAAAAGCGCCGGCGGGCACACAAGAGCGCAGGCGGAAAAGCCATGCCGCCACGAGCCCAAAGGACAAGCGGAGTTTCCATGTCGCGCAAAGAGCTGACCATATTGCTTGCCGAGCCCCGCGGTTTCTGCGCCGGCGTCGACCGGGCAATCGAAATCGTTGAGCGCGCGCTGGAGAAATACGGGGCGCCTGTCTACGTGCGCCACGAAATCGTGCACAACCGCTATGTCGTCGAGGCGCTGGAGAACAAGGGCGCGGTTTTCGTGGAAGAGCTGGACGACGTGCCGTTGAGCGCGCCCGTCATCTTCTCTGCCCACGGCGTGCCCAAGCGCGTGCCGCAGGAGGCGGAGAGGCGCAATCTGACCTATGTGGATGCGACCTGTCCGCTCGTCTCCAAGGTGCACCGCGAGGTCGAACGGCATTACTCCAAGGGTCGGAAAATAATTCTCATCGGTCACGCCGGCCATCCGGAGGTGGAAGGCAGCATTGGCCAGCTTCCACACGGGGCCATTCGTCTGATCGAGACCCCGGAGGAGGCCCGCGCGCTCGATTTTCCGGGTGAGGGCGAGAACATCGCCTACGTCACCCAGACGACGCTGTCGGTCGACGACACCACCGACGTGATCGACGCCTTGCGGGACCGCTATCCGCGCATCCACGGGCCGAAGCAGGAAGACATCTGCTACGCCACCACGAACCGGCAGCAGGCGGTCAAGGCGATCGCCGGGCATGCGGACCTGATTCTCGTCGTTGGCGCGCCGAACTCCTCCAACTCCATGCGCCTGGTCGAGGTGGCGCGCCGCGCCGGCTGCCCGCAATCCATGCTGGTGCAGCGCGCGTCCGACATTGACTGGTCGCTGCTGGAGCAGGTCTCCACGGTCGGCGTGACCGCCGGCGCTTCGGCTCCGGAGATTCTGGTCGAGGAGGTGATCGACGCCCTGAAGGCACGCTTCGACGTGCATCTGGAAAGCCGGCGGGTGACCACGGAAAACGTCCATTTCAAGCTGCCGCGGGATTTGGCTGGCCCGCGCGTCGCCTGATTCCTCGCCATGCGCGCCTGAGGACACCCGGGGGAGGCGTCGATGGCGGTTTATACCGAAGTCTCCGACGAGGAGCTCGAAGCCTTTCTCGCCCAGTACGATCTCGGCGAGGTCACCTCGTTCAAAGGAATAGCCGAGGGCGTCGAGAATTCGAACTTCGTGCTGCGCACCACCCGGGGCAGCTACATTCTGACGCTCTACGAAAAGCGCGTGCGCCGCGAGGATCTTCCCTTCTTCATCGGCCTGATGGAGCACTTGGCGGGAAAGGGCATCCGCGTGCCCACGCCCATTCCGGGGCGCGACGGAGAGGCCCTGCGCGAGCTATGCGGCCGGCCGGCGGCCATCATCTCCTTCCTGGAAGGCCTGTGGCCAAAACGCATCCAGCCCTGGCACTGCCAGGGCCTGGGCGAAGCCATGGCGCGCATGCATCTGGCCGCCTGGGATTTTCCCATGCGCCGGGACAACGACCTGTCGGTGGCCGGCTGGCGGCCGCTCTTCGAGACATGCCGGGCGCGCGCCCACGAGATCGAAGAAGGCCTGGCCGAGACGCTGGATGCGGAGCTCGATTTCCTCGAGGCGAACTGGCCCAAGGACCTGCCCGAAGGCGTGATCCACGCGGACCTTTTCCCGGACAACGTGTTCTTTCTGGGCGACAGGCTGTCCGGCTTCATCGACTTCTATTTCGCCTGCACGGACTTCTTCGCCTACGACGTGGCGGTATGCCTGAACGCCTGGTGTTTCGAGCCGGACAACGCCTTCAACGTCACCAAGGCGAGGCTGATGCTGCAGGCCTACCGCGGCGTGCGCGATTTCTCGGAGGAGGAGCTGGCGGCGCTTCCGGTGCTGGCGAGGGGCAGCGCCATGCGCTTTCTGCTCACCCGTCTGCACGACTGGCTGCACCATCCCGAAGGCGCGCATGTGACGCCGAAGGACCCGCTGGAATACTGCCGCAAGCTCCGCTTCCATCAGGAAGTGCGGGGCCCGGGCGCCTACGGACTTGAGTGAGCGGCCAAGAAATGAGCGGCCCATGAGCAAGCCCGAAGTCGAAATTTTCACCGACGGCGCGTGCAGCGGCAATCCGGGGCCCGGCGGCTGGGGCGCGGTGCTGCGTGCCGGCCGGCACGAGAAGGAGATTTCCGGCGGCGAGGCGGCGACCACCAACAACCGTATGGAGCTGATGGCCGCCATCGCCGCGCTGGAGGCGCTCAAGCGGCCCTCACGGGTGCACCTGACGACCGACAGCAACTATCTGCGCGACGGAATCATGAAGTGGATCCATGCATGGCGGCGCAACGGCTGGAAGACGTCGGACAAGAAGCCCGTGAAGAACCGCGATCTTTGGGAGCGGCTGGATGCCGCCTTGGGCCGTCACCAGGTCGAATGGCACTGGGTGAAGGGCCACAGCGGCCACGAAGAGAACGAGCGCGCCGACCGCCTTGCCCGCGCCGCGCTGGAGGATCACCGCTAGCCCGTCTTGCGCATCTCCTCGGGCTCGGCGGACGTCTGCGTCCGGGTCAGATCGGGAAAATCCTCGATCAGGTCCTCGGCCAAGTCGCCGCGGCAATCGGTCACCATGGTCGGCTGGAAGTACGATTCGTACTTCGCGGCCACCGGGATGATCGGCTGGTAGAGGCGGTCCAGCGGCTCTGTCGGGGCCAGATAGCTCGGTTTATCGATCTTCCGCCTGACATTCGCGGGCGAGGAAGCGATCGTGGGCAGGGTCGTCAGAAAGGCGTTGGCGGCGGCGGCCACGTGTTGCAGGCCGGTGAATTTCCGCCAGTAGCGCCGATGGAAGCTGAAGGCGTGGCGATAGACCTTCTTTCGATAACCGCTGAGGCTGACCAGATCGCGCGCGAAGGCCACCGTGTCCTCCACCGGGTCGGGGCCGCGCATGCTCACGGAAATGCCGTTCAGATCGCGCAGCCGCACGCCCGGCAGAATCCGGCCTTGTTCCACGCATTCCTGGAAGTAGGGCGTGCCCAGCAGGGGAATGACCAGCGTATAGAAGGCAGGCAGCGTGATCTCGTCGTGAGCGAGGATGAAATCGATTTCAGCGTGCAGTTCCTGCAGCGTGCGCGTCGTGTTGTCGAGAATGATGCCGTAGTTGAAGAGAATCCCGGCCTCTAGACAGTTGCGAATCATCTCCACCTGGGGCGCTACGGTGTTCTGCCTCTTGTTGTAGGCCCGCAGCGTCGCCTCATCGAAGGATTCCACGCCGCTGAACAGCGCGTAGCAGCCGGTGTCGCGCACGAGGTCGAGATTCTGCTCCTTGGCAAAGAAATCGCCCGTCACCAGTGCCGACCAGCTCTCGATGCGGCCGCTGCGCCGCAGATCGCGCAGCAGCTCGATTCGATCGGTGAATGCCCGGCGGTTGCTGCCGAAGAAGTTGTTGTCCAGGAAAACGATGTGCTTCTTGCCGCAGGCCTCGATCTGCCGCCTGACATAGTCGACGTCGTAGATGCGGTAGCGGCCTTTTTCGCCCGTGAGCGAGCAGAAGGCGCAGGCGAAATTGCAGTTGCGGCTCGCCTCCACATAGCCAAGCAGGTGCGAGCGATCCGCGAGGTCGTAGCGCGGGAACATCTCCTCGGCCACGTGCGCTTCGCCGAGCGCGTCCCTGGCCACATCCTGGAGCTCCTCGATGTCGCCCAGGCAGACATAATCGAAGAAACGGCGCGAGCGCTTCGGCAGGGCCCGCACTGAGGGCCCGCCGGCGGCCACCCTGACCCGCGGGTTCAGCGTGCGGGCATAGGCCGTCAGGTGGAGCATGCGGTCGAAGGAGGCCGTCACGCCCGTCAACACCAGCAGGTCCGCCCAACCCAGCAGGCCGGTATCGGTCAAGGGGCCAGCATACTGCTCGTTGTGCAGGCGGACATCCGTGGTCTCGGGGTTGAAGGCGCCGGCGAGATAGACCGGCCCCATGGCTCTCGGCACCCGGTAAGGGCTTCCGCTCGCGCGGCGATATTCGTCGAAGAAGCAGTTGACGATCAGCACGTTTCGTCGCATTGCACCTGTCTTTCCGGCCGAATCAGGGATTCGGCGCCGTAGTGTCTGCTGCGTTTGTTGACGTGCTAAAACTCTAAGATTACGGGATGGAACTCCAAAGCGCTCCGGAGTTCCGGGCACATCGGGTCCTGCCGACCGCACCCCGTGGCGCCGCGTTCATCGGCGTTCAGCCCGGGGTTATTCCGCCAGGCGGTGCGAGAGAAGCCGGAGCGTGCCGTCCGTCACGTCTTCGATTAAATCCAGCGGGTCGCGATCGATCCGGCCCAGCAGCACGGTGTCGATCGTCTGGATGATGGCGCCCATGACCATGGAGGCGGCGACATCGGGATCGCGCTCGGGCACTTCGTCGTGAATCATCGCATTGTGGATCAGTCCGCGGAAGACGAAATAGGGATTGGAGACGCCCAGGCGCACGCGCGGCAAGTTCCGATGGCGCTGGAAGAACAGGAAGCGCACCAGGTCCGGATCGCTCTCGAACATCGAGAAGACGAAAGCGATGATGGCGCGCAGCTTCGCCCGAATCCCCTGGCAGGGCCGCGCGACGGCCCGCATCTCGTCGGCGATGCTGCCCCACGCCTCGGAGAAGATGGCCCAGGCGAGCTCGTCCTTGCTTTCATAGTGGTTGTAGATCGCGCCCAGGGAAATGCCGGCTTCGCGGGCGATGTCGCGCATCGAGGTGCCGTCGACGCCCACCTCGGCGAAGAGGTGAAGCGCCGCACGTTCGATTTTGTCTTTCGTCGCGTTTCCGCTTTTCATGACCGAACGCATAAACACCGGCCCATCCGCGCGGGCGGACGTCGCCGGGACACCGGTTGTCCGGACAAACTGCGTGCTCAATCTTCCCTCAGAATATTGCGCAGCTGCCGCTCGCCGATCGGCATGGTGGCACCTGAACGGAAAGCTCGCCAAACATATTCTTTCGCGGTTCCGCTATAGGATTCCGGCATCTCTTCTCGATCGCGATCGAAACGCCAGGCCGTCTCGGCGTAGCGCTGTGTGAACCGTTCGATGTCGCGGGCTCGGGCGCAGATGGTTCCCTCGGCGTAGAATCGCTGCGCCAGTTCGCGCAGGGCCGCGTCACGGTGCCGATTGGCGTCCACACGCCACCAGGGCATGCCGCCCCTGCCGGCTTCCAGGCCAAGGGCTGCTTCAATGCTGTCGACCTGGCGCTTGAGGAAGGATTCGATCGCCGTGCCAAGCCAGTCTGCGGTCTGCCTGTCTAGCGGCTGACCCGCTTTGCATTTGTCGGCAATACGGCGTAAGGCTTCGACCGAGGTATCCATCGCTAAACCTCCGATCCGGGTCCCTCTCCAATCAGAAACGGAGTTCGCAACTGTGTGACAATAAGATCTGTCACGTATCTGTCATAGAATGAACGATCGTTCGTTCATTTTCAAGTCCAAATTATTACTTTCTAAAATATGCATTAAATCAAAAGGTTATGCGGCAGGGCGTGTTCTCAGCCAGTGACCGCGAGCCGGCCGTCGGCCATTTTCTCGACGTTTGTGCCGAAACGCCGGCTTTGCCGGGCAAGCGTTTGGGCAAGCCACCGCACTTCGCTTTCGGCGGGCTGCACAAGGCGCATGTTGCGCAGTCTGAGCGGCGTCAAGGTGCATGCACCGACAGCACCGCTGTCGCCATCGAGCTCCGGCCAGATCATGAGGACGAGGTCGTCGCGGTAGTCTTCGTGCCCGCCGATTCCCTCGTAATCGTTCAGAAAGTCCCCTGCGCCATAAAGGATCAGGCCGTTGCCATAGAGCTCCAGGGCCTTGGCGTGGTGCGACGAATGGCCGTGCACGATGCTGATGCCCGCGTCGATCAGCCGGCGGGCAAAGCGGGCCTGCTCAGTGGGCACCTCGTGGCCCCAGTTGCCGCCCCAGTGAATGGAGGCGACGACAATATCGCCGGGCTGCCGCTCTGCCGAGATTTTGCCGGCGACGCGCTCGGCTGTCCCGGGCGAGAGGTCCGGCAGCAGGTTGACGCCGGGCTCCTCGGCGCTCGCCGCCCAGTCCCTGGGCACGCCGCTGGAGGCATCGGCGAAGCCGAAGACCAGGACCCGCCCGCCGGCCGCCAGGTCGATCGCCGCGGGCTGCGCGGCCTGGTTGGCGTCCACACCGGCGCCACAGGTGGCGATGCCGGCTTCGGCAAGCGTGTGCAGCGTGTCGCGCAGGCCCGCCTTGCCCCAGTCCAGCACGTGGTTGTTGGCGAGCGTGCAGGCGTCCAGCCCCGCTGCTG
>JAWVYK010000088.1:0-10385 GCA_033722755.1 Rhodovibrionaceae bacterium
CAGGCGGCCGTCACGCAGCCAGATGGCGCGGTTCGACTCGTCGGCACGCGCAGCCATCCGCTCCTCGCTCTCGGCGCTGAACAGGTCGAGAGCGCGCTGCGAGTGCGGCACCACCTGATCGGCCAGAAGAAACTGCACCGCGGCGATCAGCAGGCCCGGCGGCACCAGCCAGAGCACCACGCGATAGAGCGATCGGCCGGTCGTCTTCAGTGACACGATCTCATTGAAATGCGACAGCTTTGCCAGGCTGAGCAAGGCGCCGATCAAGGCCGCGAAGGGGAGCACGAAGGTCACGATTTCCGGAAAGCGCAGCCAGACGTATTCGAGCAGGGCGGTGATTCGCCCGCCATGCTCGTTGACCACGTCGTTCCCGTTCTTCAACAAATCGAAAAGCTGCAGCAGCACCACGAATGCGCAGAGCATCAGCGCGAAGTGGCGCAGGAACTGCCGCATCAGATAGGCAGGCAGAATTCGCATCGTCACTGCGCCTCCGCCGGCCTGCGGGGACGTCGCCGAAGCCGGCCGAGCAGACGGTCCACCGCCTCGATCAGATTGCTCATCACCGCAGCGCCAGGGCGCGTGGACGCGGTTCGGAACAGCCAGCCGCTGACCACCGCGAACACGATGGTGGGCAACCATATGCCGAGCCATGGCGGAATTTTTCCCTGGTGCCCCAGGCTCTCGCCGAGCTGCAGGAAATGATGGAACATGACCAGGAAGAGCAGGCCTATGACGAGGCCGAGCCCGCGGTTGCTGCGCCGGGAAGCCACTCCCAGGGGAATGGCCAACAGCGGCAGCACCGGCAACACCAGAATGCGCGCCAGCCGGCCGTGGAATTCCGAGGCGACGCGATCATACTTCAGGCGTTTGTGCGGCTGCTCGCCCGTGTACATCAAATAGCCCAGCTCGAAGAGCGTCAGTTCGCGTTCGTCGATGCCGCGGGTGCGAAAGGCCGCAAGCGTCTTCTCGTCGAACGGCTGGTCGAGCTGATCGAACGACACCACCGTGGCGTCCGTGCCATCTGGCTCGATCTCGATGCGCTGCCCGTTCGAAAGGCGCATGACCAGGCGCAGGTCTTCCGGAGAATTCAACAGCGCGCCCTCCTCGCCCGTCACCAGCACCGCGCGGCCCTGGTCGTCGTTCTCATAGACGAAGATGCCCGAAAAGCTGCGCGCATCCTTGGAGCGCTGCTCGATCATCACCGTCTTGTCCTCGACACGCGTGAAATTGCTGCCGCGGGCGAGCGAGGCCTCGACCACGGTATTCGTCGCAGCATGCACCAGCGCGCGATAGGCATAGCGGGTGTAAGGCTGCAGCACCGTAAAGGTGATGGCCGTGATGATTGTCAGTCCGACGGCCAGCCACATGATCGGGCGCAAAAGCTGCGGCAGTCCGATACCGAAGGAGTGCAACGCGTCCATTTCGCTGTCGCGCACCAGGCGCATGACCGTCATCAGGACGGCGACGAAGAACGCCGCGGGCACGGCGATGCCGATGTAGTGCGGCACCAGGTTGACCAACATCTTGACCACGAGCCCGAGCGGGCCGCCCTCGTTCACCAGGAAATCCAGAAGGCGCACCAAACGCTCCAGGAGCAGCGCTCCAAGCGCGACCAGCAGCGCCGCCGCCAGTGGCTTCAACACCTCCTGCAGGATGTATCGGTCGAGGCTTTTCAAACCAAAGTCCCTGATAACGTTCGAGAGTGCCTGCGCCCTACGTGCGCGCCGTGCTGCGCCGTCGGTCGGCGTACCCGATGCCGTGAAATCAAGGCCACTGTGCCTTCAAATAATCGGCCAGCGCTTGGAACTGCGCCTTGCTCAATTCGGGCGCGATCGACAAGTCGGGCACCGCCGGCCAGCCGCGATCGGGAAAGCTCACCTCCTGGAAACTGCGGGGATTCTCGTAGCGCGGCACGACATGGAAGTGCACGTGGGGGTCCACCATCATCAGCATGAGATAATTGAGCTTTCGATAGCCCACGGCCGCGCCAAGGACCTTCTCGATGTCGGCGGTCGCGCGCTGCAGTTCCGCAAAGGCACCGGGAGTGATCTGGCCGAAAGCGGTGGCTTCCTCCCGGCAGGCCAGCACGAGCGCGCCCAGCGTCACCTGCTGCGGGCGCAGCAGCACGACCCAATGGCCGTATTCCGCTAGGCAGCTTTGCGGATAGCCGAACTTCGTCATCGTCTCGTTGACACCGCTCATCACACGCTCCAACGCTTCAGCATGACCGTGCAGTCCGCTCCATAGATTTACAGGAAGCGTAGTATAGCCTCTCGTCCCGCCAAATGCCGCACCCATGCTCGAGCGCCCGTGCCGCCTTACTGCGGCACCTCCAGGCTGAAACGCGATTTCACCTGAAATTGCCTGAAATCCGGAGCGATGGCCCTGACCTCTGCATCCATGTGCCAGCGTCGCTCGGCCGTGCGCTCGATCCGATAGAGGGCGTATTCGGCAAGCCCCTTACCCTTGAAATCCCGTCCGGCGGACGCGGCGGCCACGCCAACGACCGGAATTTTCACGTTCTGCGGCCCGGCAACGTGGGCGAGCGTTGAGAGATGCGTATGGCCGTGCAGGACGAGTTCCGCTCCCGTACGCGCCAGAACGTCGCGGAATTTTTGGCTGTCACGCAGTTGCTTGCGGCGCGAGGCGGTTCCCGGCAGCGGAGGATGGTGGATCAACACCACGCGGCACAGTCCTTCGTCACCCAGCCGGCGCAGCAGCGACTCGGTGCGCGCGAGCTGCTCATCGCCAAGTGCGCCGGCGGCGCTAAACGGCGGCGTGGGACAGGCGCTGGAGGTGCCGACGATTGCGAGCGGCCCGCGCCGCCTGAGATAGGGGAAATCCTCGGCCCCTTGGGCCGGGCGCTCCTCGGCCCTGTCATCGCCGCCGCTGGCCGGCTGCAAAGCCCGCTCGCCCGCCATGAATTCCGCCCATTTGCCCAGCGAGACCTCCCACGGCAGGCCGACGTAGGCGTCGTGGTTGCCGGGGATGACGCTCACCTGCTCTGCGGGGCCCAGGCGCGACAGCCACGCCGCCGCCTGCTCGAACTCCGCCGGCAAGGAGATGTTGGTAATGTCGCCCGTCACCGCGATGTGATCGGCACTCTGTGCTTTCAGGTCCTCCGTCAGCCGCTCCAGGACCGGCGAGACGTGCACCCGGCGCCGGCGCAGGTTCCACGACAGGTAGCCCAGGACACGCTTGCCGGCCAGCATGCGCGGCGCGGCCGCCGGCAGCGGTGCAAGGTGCGGATCGGAAAGGTGGGCCAGCGTATACATGCATCCGCCATCAGAGGTGTCTGTGGTTCCGGGCAGCGTATCCGTCGCGGCGCCTGAAGGCTTACTGCGGGGCGGCATCGTCTTAGGCTGTGGGCGCCTTGACCTCAAGGCAATTCGCCTATCCGCCGCGCCCGCAGGTTGGCCGCTGGACCGCTGGCGCGCAATATGCTCTATCTCCCGCCGCGAGGGAGGCCCCAGTGAACGACACCACCGCGACCAGGGATCAGGCGCCCGAGACGCAGGCTGCGGCAGACGATTCTGCCATCTGCCCAATCGCCTTCATTCTTGGCGACTCGGACCGCCGGTTCTGGGGCCTGGGCACGATCGAGCGCCTGCGCAATAGTCTGGCGCGTGTCGGCGTGACGGACCATCGGCTCGTGGAGACGTCCGACGGGATCGATATGAGCGATCTGCCGGATGACGGCAAGGTCATGCTGCTGCGCGGCGACCACATTTACGAAGAACGCCTGCTGAAGGCCCTGGCCCGTCACCGCGACATCATGCTGATCCTGCCCGGCGCAGACGATCGGCCGCGGGCAGCCGGCGCCGTGGTGCCGGCCGCACAAGCGCGTTGGGCGGCGGAGTGCGTCGCCCCGTCCGCGGAAATCGACGCGCACGCACTGCCGCCCGGAATGCGCGCCATGGATCCGGCCCAAGCGGCAAGCAGCTTCGACAATCAGCTTCGCAAGCGCGCCGCCCCTTACGTCTTCGATACCCTCCGCCACCGGCAGGAAGAGATCGAAAAGCGCATGTTCCAAGGCGCCTACAAGGGCGTCACGGACTTGGTGACCAAATGGCTCTGGCCGTGGCCGGCAAGGCATGTGACCCGGTGGCTGGCGCCCACGCCCGTCACACCCAACATGGTCACCGCGCTCAGTCTCGTATTCGTTTTCGTGGCGATGTACTTTTTCGGCCAGGGATGGTTTCTGTGGGGCGTGGCGGCCGCCTGGTTCATGACCTTCCTGGATACCGTCGACGGCAAGCTCGCCCGCGTCACCCTGACATCGTCGAAGTGGGGCAACGTCTTCGATCACGGCATCGATCTGATTCACCCGCCGTTCTGGTGGGCGGCCTGGTATTACGGCTGTCTGGCGATGGGCACGGCCGTGAGCGGCGATCTGCTGTTCGCCGCGCTTCTGGTCAACCTGGTCGGCTATGTCGCCGGCCGTCTGGAAGAAGGGCTGTTCATCTGGCGCTTCGGGATCGAATTGCACTCCTGGCGCCGGGTGGACTCCCTGTTCCGGCAGATCACCGCGCGCCGCAACCCGAACCTGCTCCTCCTGACGGCGGGCGCGCTCGTCGGCTATCCGGGCGAGGCCTTCGTGGCGGTCGCCGCGTGGACGGCGATCAGCCTGGCGTTTCATGCGGTGCGCATCGGCCAGGCGGTTTGGCTGGCGCGCCAGGGCCGGACCATCCGATCGTGGCTCAGCGAACCGGCGGGCAAGACGGCGGCATGACCCGCATCTGCGTTATCAGCAACCCGAAGAGTCAGCAGAACAGACGCCGGATCGAGCGCGTCCGCGCGGCCTTGGCCGAGGCGGCCGCCAGCGCCGAGCACGTAGAGATCGGCGCCATCGAGGAGGTGCCGGAGATCGTTGCGAGCTTCGCAAGAAACGGCTGCGACGCGCTGGTCGTCAATGGCGGAGACGGTACCGTGCAGGCGGTCATGACAGAGCTCATCAACTCGGGGATGGAGGCCCGGCCGCCCCTGGCCGCGGTGCCGGCGGGAATGACAAACCTGATCGCTGCAGACATAGGTCTCGGCGGCGAGCCCGAGGACGTTCTGGCCCGCATCCTGGCGCGGGCGGCCTCCGGCGACCTGCAGACGGCCCGCCGCGCCGTGATGACGCTCGCCTCCGACGCGAAGGATCCGGGCGTGCATGGCATGTTCGCCGGCGGGGGGGCCTTCTATGACACCGTGGTCTGGAGCCGCCGCAAGATCCACACCCTTGGGGCGGAGCGCAACATCGCCGTGGGTCTGGCGCTTTTGACACTTGGCCTGCGCAGTCTCGTCGGGCTGACACGTGGCAGCCCGCTGGCCACCTGCACCGAGATGGATATCGCCTTCGACGGCGGCGAGGCGGAACGGCGCGAGGTCTTTGTGGTGCGGTGCACGACTCTGGAGCGCTTGTTGATGGGGATGATGCCGTTCTGGAACGGCGGCAAGGGCGATGTGAGGGCAACGGTGATCGACTACCCGCCGCGCCGCCTGGCCCGGGCCTTGTTGCCGGTCGCGCGGGGACGCCCGCGGCCCTGGATGGAAGCCGCCGGCTACCACAGCCGCCGGGTCCGCAAAATCTCGGTGGCCTGCGCCAAGCCCATCGTCTTCGATGGGGAGTTCTACGATGCCGAGCGTCTGGGCCTGCCGGCCGGCACCCCGCTCGTCCTGGAGCATCGCCATGATCTGGATTTCGTTCGCTAGGCTGGCATGATCTTCGGTGACAGCCGCCGCGAGAACGCGGAAAGGCGAGGGACTAGCAGTGAGCACGAACAATCTGCCCGGCGAGATCATCGACTTCATCGGCGCGGAGTTGGACGCACCGGTGCACCCGGCCGCAAAGGCGATGGCCGACAAAATCGCCGAACAGCACGCCGAGGCGGCGCTGGGCGTGCTGTTCTACGGCTCCTGCCTGCGGAACGATTCGGTGCTGGAAGGCCGCGCCGAGGGGGTGCTGGACTTTTACCTGGTGGTGGACAGCTACGAGCGCACTTACGACAGCACCTTTCGCCGCGTCGCCAACAGGCTATTGCCGCCGAACGTGTTCTATTACGAGCAAGACTGGCAGGACATCCGCCTGCGCGCCAAATACGCTGTCATATCGCTGGCCCAGTTCGAAGCCGGCACCTCCCGGCGAACGTTCAATTCATCGCTGTGGGCGCGTTTCGCTCAACCGTCGCGCTTGCTTGCAGTCCGCGACCCGGAAGCCGGCCGGCGCATTCGCTGCGCGGTCGCGCGCGCACCGGTCACATTGCTGCAAGAGACAGCGCCACTGATGGCCGGTGAGTTGGTGGCGGAAGACATCTGGTGCCGGGCCTTCGAGGAAACTTACCGCAGCGAGCTGCGCAGCGAGAGGGCCGAACGCGCGCGCGAGCTCGTCGAGAAAGACCGGGAGCGCTACCGCCGCCTGACGCCCCTTGCGCTGGCCGGCGCCGGTTTGCCGGTCGAGGGCACGGAGCATGGCTTCACAATGCCCGGCGTGCGCCCAAGGGCCGTCGTACGCTGGCGATTGCGCCGCGTGCAGGGCAAGTCGATTTCCGTCTTGCGGCTCGTCAAGGGCGCTTTCACCTTCGAAGGCGGCCTCGACTACCTCATGTGGAAGATCGAGCGCCACTCCGGCGTCAGCGTACCGGTCAGCGAGTGGCAGCGGCGGCACCCCTTGCTCTCCGCCCCCGGTCTAGCCTGGCGACTGCACCGACGCGGCGCCTTCCGGTAAAGCGCCGAGCCAGCCAGCCGGTTGACGCAATGTCTGAAAAGGAAAACGGCCGCTTCGGTGTGAAAGCGGCCGTTTGCCGGTTTGAGTTGTCCGCCGAGCTGGCGTCAGGCGCCCACCGCGCGCGCACGCGGCAGCAGGCTTGTGCGTTCGCCGATTTCCGCCAGTGTGCGCACGATGGCTTCCAGCTGCTCGCGCTTGTGCGCCGCGCAAATGCTGCAGCGGAGCAGCGATGTGCTGCCGGGTGTTGCCGGCGGCAGCGCGAGGTTGACGTACACGCCGGCGCCCAGCAGCTCGTGCCAGACGTGTGTCGCCAGTTCCCGGCTTTCGATGTGGACGGCGATGATCGGACTTTTCGTCGGGCCGAGCCGGAACCCAAGTCGGTCCAGGCTGTCGTAGACGTAGTTCACGTTGGCCCAGAGATTGTCGCGCAGCTTCGGCTCCTTCTCGATGATCTCCAGCGCCGTGGTCACCGAGGCGATCACCGAAGGCGGCAGCGAGGCCGTGAACATGTATGGCCGGCACGCCACACGCAAAATCTCGAACTCCGGATGCGAGGAGACGGCGAAACCGCCGACCGCGCCCAGGCTCTTGGAGAACGTGCCGACGATGATGTCCACGTCGTCGTCGAGACCGGCATGCTCCGCCAGGCCGCGGCCGTTCGCGCCGAGCACGCCCAGCGAGTGCGCCTCGTCGACGACCAAATAGGCGCCGTGCTTGTTCTTGATCTCGACAATCTCCTGCAAGGGCGCGGTGTCGCCGAGCATCGAGTAGATGCCCTCGACGATGATCACCTTGTTGCCCTTTTCGCCGGAAAGGCGCTGCAGGCGCTTGTCCAGGTCCTTGGCATCGTTGTGCTTGAAGCGGATCACCTTGGCGCTGCCGAGGCGGCACGCGTCGTAGATGCTGGCGTGCGAATCCGAATCGATCAGCAGAAAATCGTCCGGCCCCGCGATCGTCGAAATCACGCCCAGATTGGCCTGGTAGCCCGTCGTAAAGACGAGGCCGTGGTCGCGCTGATAGTAGGCCGCCAGCGCCTGCTCCAGCTTCGTGTGCCCGGAATAGCTGCCGTTGGCGATACGCGAACCGGTCGTGCCAGTACCGGAAACCTCGAGCGCCTGCCGCGCCGCATCAACGCAGCGTCGATCGAACGTCAGCCCAAGGTAATTGTTCGTGCCAAGGAGCAACGTCTCCTTGCCGTTGACCACCGCCTCGGTCGGAGAGAGCACCCTCTCGAGATTCACCCCAAAGGGGTTTGCGCCGCAGGCCGAGACCTCGTCAAGCGACGAGATCAGCGGCTGAAACCTGTCGAACAACCCCATTCTTCATGCTTCCTCTTTGATTTTTTTAATAGCGCCCACCAGCTCGTTCACCGTCCGAACATTCGAAATCACGTTTAGCGGAATCGAAATATCGAACTTGTCTTCGAGCTCCATCACCACGTCCATGACTGCCAGGGAGTCGACATTGAGGTCTTCGACGATGTTCGTATCGCCCGTGACACTGACGCCGCTCTTGTTCACGCTATCCAGAATCTTCTTCGTTTCCTGGAAGACGTAATCTTCGGACATGGGCATCTCGATGATTTTTTCGGCAGTGTCCATAAAGCTATGCTTACCCGTCGTTTTGTCTCTCGAGGCTATTCAGCCCTGCGATTCCTCATCGTGCCCCTGCACCAGCGAAGATAGCTCCGTCGCAAACTGACATCCCCTTCACGCAGAATCTCTCAAACAACCTTTGCCAAATTGCAAAAGCCGTTGCGGCCGGCCCAACACCAGCTTTAGAGATTACGAACGGGTACTACCTTCAAGTTACCCCCCTTTGCCACGAAGTCGTTACCTTAGCAACGGTCGGATGCCCCACTCAACCGACTATTTTTCAATTTATTTCACTTGCCTACCTGTCATGCGACAGGCCACGCAGGGCATCAAGTAACAATTTATGGCGTAATATTACAACCATCCGGCTGCGCGATACCAAGAAACGGCATCAACGAAGCCCCGATCCATTGGTATTACTGGCCGCCAGTCGAATTCCTCCTCTATACGCCGATCTCTCACTACCCAGTCGGGGTGCCGAACCTCGCGAAGTTTTTCCCGCGTCAACATTGGATTTGCGGAAAATCCGACGCGCGCGAGATCACCCAAAGCCGCAACAGTCCAGCTCGCGGGGCTTGGCACGTTTATCCGCCGGGCCCTACGGCCCACAGCCCGGCCGGCAGCATTAAGCACTTCATCCCAAGTATGGCCGCCAATGCGGCCATCATCGATCTCATAGGTGGCGCGTTCACCATTCACGTCGAGGCATAAACGCACGATGGCCCGTGCGAGGTCCCGGACGTCGATCAGGGAAAGGCGGGCGTCGGATTTTCCCAGCATCGGGGCGAATCCGCGGGCGGCGAGCCGGAAAAGCGGCAGCGTCTCGCGGTCCCCCGGACCATAGACGGCAGGCGCACGCAGGATGCACCAGCTTAGGCCGCGAACCTCGGCAAGCCGTTGCTCTCCCGCCCGCTTGCTTGCGGCATAGCTGGAAAGCCCCGGCTCGCGCGCTGCCAGGGAAGACAAGTAGAGCAGGCGCGAATCCGTATTCGTTTCTTGCAATACTTCGGAGAGGCTTCCGAGAGCGGCCGCGTTGTAGTGGAAGAAATCGCTGCGCCGGCGAGCCTTGATGACGCCTGCCAGGTGGACGGTCGCTTCGGCGCCGCGCACCAATTTGCGCAGGCTTGCCGCATCGTCCAGATCGCCCAAAACGGCTTCGACGGGACTGTCGGAGATGATCGGATTGTGCGGCAGGCGGCGCGTGAGAATGCGGACGGACACACCCTCCTCGGCGAAGGCGCGCACCACGTGGCCGCCGATGAATCCCGTGGCCCCCGTCACCGCGACCAGCCGGGACATGGCCGGCCTCAGGCGTCTGCGGAAATGCGCGGGCGTCGGTTCGTTCCGCTCTCGGACTGTTCGCCCGACGGCTCGGCGAACCGGCCGGCAAGATAGTCCTTGCGCGCCCGCGAGCGGCTGAGCTTGCCGGATGTCGTCTGCGGCAGCGAACGGGGCGGCACCAGGACGACGCGAGCCTCGGCAATGGCGGCGTGCTTGAGAATGTTTTGCACCTCGGCGCGAAGCGCTTCACGCTGCTGCTTCTCGCTGCTGCGGCACTGCACAAGCACGACCACCTGTTCGCCCCTACCCTCGTCGATCGAGAAGGCCGCGGCGTCTCCGCGGCGCAGGTTCGGCAGTTCCTCGATCGCCCATTCCAGATCCTGCGGCCAGATGTTGCGCCCGTTCAGGATGATCAAATCCTTGCTGCGCCCTGTAATAACCAGACGGCCGCCGGTCAGATAGCCGATGTCGCCGGTATCGAGCCAGCCCTCTTCGTCCAGAACGTGGTTGGTTTCCTCCGGCCGGCGGAAGTAGCCGCGCATGAGGCTCGGCCCGCGCACATGGATGCGTCCCACATGGCGTTCGGGAAGGACCGTGCCTCGATCGTCGCGCACCTCGACGTCGTAACCCGGCATCGGCGGCCCGCAGACGACGAAGTCCCGGCCGCCGCCGTTGGGCGCCGGCTGTGCCTTTTCCGCCTCGGCCAGCGCCTGCCGGTCCACCGGATCGATAACCAGGCCTTCGCCCAGGGACGCGAAGGTCACCGCCAAGGTCGTTTCGGCCATGCCGTAGCTGGGCAC
>JAWVYK010000089.1:0-10217 GCA_033722755.1 Rhodovibrionaceae bacterium
CTCATGCGCGGCGGCCGGCTGGAACAGGTGGGGGCGCCGACAGAGCTCTACTTCACGCCGCGAAACGCCTTCGTCGCCGGTTTCTTCGGCGACATCAATCGCATTGAAAGCGTCGCGCGCGACGGTGTCGCGGCGACACCCTTCGGCACTGTGGACGCGGCCGGCATCGAAGACGGCACCCCGGTGGAGGTTCTGATCCGGCCCGAGGCCTTGCGCCTGCAGCCGCCGGGCGGCGTGGTGGACGGCGAAGGCGCGGCGCGCGTAATGGCCGCTCGGCTGCTAGGGCGCACCAGTCTCGTGCACCTGAGCGTCAATGGCGGCGGCGGGCCGGCGCTCCACCTGCACGCGAGAATTGCCGGCCGTTTCCTGCCGGCGGAGAACGAAATGCTCGATGTACATCTCGATCGCGGGCAGACCTTTGTCTTTCCCTTGGACAAAGAAAGCCTCACCCCCATGTCGTGATACGTTGCGGCGCGATGGGCTTTTTGCGATAGTCCGCTCTCAAACCGCTCCTGGCGTTAAGAATTCTAGGGAGAACCCAATAGATGGGGACGTTTAGTATCTGGCACTGGCTGATCGTTCTGGTCGTCGTGCTCGTCCTTTTCGGCGGCGGTGGCAAGATCCCGAAGCTGATGCGTGACATGGGCCTCGGTATCAATGCCTTTAAGAAAGGCCTGAAGGACACCAAGAAAGACGAAGAATCCGAGCAGGCGGAGGACAAGCCGGCCATCGAGAAGGACGAGTCGGAGAAGACGACGGCGGCGGCGTCGAGCGCCGAGGACGAGAAATCGACCAAGAAGGCGGCGAACGGCTGACGATTTCCTGAGCGGCGCAGGTCCCAGGTCGTTGCGCCGCTGGTTTATGTCATCCCGTTGTCCCGTGTAGGCCCCCATGTTCGATATCGGCTGGAGCGAGATGGCGGTGATCGCCCTGTTGGCGCTCATCGTGCTCGGTCCGAAAGACCTGCCGAAAGCTATGCAGACCGTTGCGCATTGGGTGCGCAAGGCGCGGGCGGTCGCGCGTGAGTTTCAGTCCGGCATCGACGACATGATGCGCGAAGCCGAGCTCGACGAGGCCAAGAAGACCATCGAATCGGCCCGCAGCTTCGATGTGCGGCGGCAGATCGAGGACAACTTCGATCCGACCGGAGAGGTGAGCGAGGAAGCCCGCGATCTGGAGCGAACCGCGCGCAGCGACGACGCCGACGACGAGAAAACCAGCCGCGGAAAATCGCCAAAATCGGAGTCCGGCGGGAAAGAAACCGCTGAGGAGGGCGAGGGGCCGCGCGCCGAAATCCGGAAAACGCCGCTGAAGATGGCGCCCGGCAACTCGGTGAAGCCGCCGGCCGAAAACGGCGAGGATGCAGCCACCGCGGATAGCGCGGGCGCGGCCCAGAACGGCGCCGAATCCGCCAAGCCGCCACGATCCCGCAGCGCCAAATCAGGAAGCGCCAAATCAGGAAGCGCGAAGTCCAGCGGTGCCAAGTCCGGCAGCGCCAAATCCGGAAGCGCCAAGTCCGGCAGCGCCAAATCCGGCGGCACCAAGTCCGGCAGCGCCAAGTCCGCCTCGAAGGGCGGCGGCGCAAAGAAAACGGCACAGAAATCCGCCTCGCGCACCGCGTCGCCAAAAGGCGCATCGTCCGGCGCATCGTCCGGCTCGTCGACTGGCGGCAAGGCCGGGGGGAAGACGTCCACGGCCAAGCGGACGAGCGGCAAGACCCGGGCCGGCAGCTCCAGCGGCAAGGGGAGCGCCTAGGCGATGGCGGAGGCGACCGAAGAGCGAAAGATGCCAATGCTGGAGCATCTGATCGAGCTGCGCCAGCGGCTGCTCTACAGCGTCGTGGCGTTGGTCGTGATGTTCTTCATCTGCTTCTACTTCGCGCAGGACCTCTACAACTTCCTGGTCCAGCCGCTTGCCGACATTCTGATGGAGCGCGACGGCGGGGAGAGGGCGCGCCGCTTGATCTTTACCGACCTGCCGGAGGTCTTCTTCACCCACATCAAGATCGCGCTCTTCTTCGGCGCCTTCATTTCCTGCCCCATCTTCCTGACGCAGCTTTGGCTTTTCGTCGCTCCCGGCCTTTACAAGAACGAGAAAGCGGCCTTCGCGCCTTTTCTGATCGCCTCGCCCATCCTGTTCTTCACAGGCGGCGCGCTGGTTTACTACGCGGTCTTCCCGCTGGCCTGGGAATTCTTTCTTAGCTTTGAGAGCCCGGGCGGAGCGGATACCTTGCCGGTCGAGCTGGAGCCGAAGGTGAACGAGTATCTCTCCTTCGTGATGAAGCTGATCTTCGCCTTCGGAATTTGCTTCCAGCTCCCGGTACTGATGACGCTCCTGGCGCGCGTGGGCATGGCGACCTCCGCCGGTATGGCGGCGAAACGCAAGTATGCGATCGTCGGCGTTTTCGTGGTCGCGGCGATCTTTACCCCGCCCGATCCCCTGAGCCAGATCGGCCTGGCGTTACCCATCATCCTGCTCTACGAGGTGTCCATCTGGACCGCGCGCTTGGTCGAGAAGAAACGCGAGGAGCAGGAGCAGGACGTCGAGGACGAATTCTCCTGATCGCACGCGGTTTCGTCGGGCCGGAGCATGGACGCCCGGACGTCGAAACCGTATAAACACGATCCCGCGCACGGGGGTTTCGCGCTTGCAGTTGCGCGCCGCGGCCGGCGGAGCTCCACGCACCCGATCCATCGGCGGCATCGAAGGCCTGATAGGGAAGACACGATGTTCGACCTGAAACGCATACGCGAAGCGCCGGAGGAGTTCGATCGGGGCTTGCAGCGCCGCGGACTGCCGCCGCATTCCAAGGACATACTGGAGTTCGACGCCCAGCGCAGGGCCGCGCAGACCCAGTTGCAGGAGCTGCAGTCCCGGCGCAACGAAGCATCCAAGGAGATCGGCGCACGCAAGCGTCAGGACGAGGACGCGGGCGATCTGATGCAGGAGGTGTCGGAGATCAAGTCGCGCCTGGGCAATCTCGAGGAGGAGGAGCGCCGCATTGGGGCCGAGCTTCACGCCCTGCTGACGAGTTTGCCGAACACCCCCGCCGACGACGTGCCGGAAGGCGAGGACGAGAGCGCCAATGCACTCATCCGGGACTGGGGCGAAAAGCCCGTCTTCGATTTCCCTGCACGTCAGCACTTCGAGCTCGGTGAGGTATTGGAGCAGATGGACTTCGAGCGCGCCGCCAAGCTGGCGGGCTCGCGCTTCGTCGTGCTCAGCCGCGATCTCGCACGCATGCACCGGGCGCTGGCGCAATTCATGCTCGATTTGCATACCCGCGAACACGGCTATACCGAGGTCGTGCCGCCCTACCTGGTGCGCGACGAAACCCTGTTCGGAACCGGCCAGCTGCCGAAATTCGCCGAGGACCAGTTCCGCACAGAGGAAGGATACTGGCTCATTCCCACCGCCGAGGTGCCGCTGACCAACCTGGTCGCGCAGGACATCGTGGCCGAGGCGGACCTGCCGCTGCGCTTTACGGCGCATACACCCTGCTTTCGCTCGGAGGCAGGCGCAGCCGGAAAGGACACGCGCGGCATGCTGCGCCAGCATCAGTTCGACAAGGTGGAGCTGGTCTCCGTCGCGCATCCGGACCACTCGCAGGACGAGCACGAGCGCATGACCGCCTGCGCGGAGACCGTGCTGCAGCAACTCGGCCTTCCTTACCGTGTGGTGGTGCTTTCCACCGGCGACATGGGCTTTTCCGCGCGCAAGACCTACGACATCGAAGTCTGGCTTCCCGGGCAGGAGCTCTATCGGGAGATTTCGAGCTGCTCCAACTGCTGGGACTTTCAGGCCTTGCGCATGCGCGCGCGCTATCGCCCGGAGCACGAGAAGGGCACGCGCCCGGTGCATACCCTGAACGGCTCCGGCGTGGCCGTCGGCCGGGCGCTGATCGCGGTGATGGAAAACTACCAGCGCCAGGACGGCAGCATCGCGGTGCCCGAAGTGCTGCGCGGCTACATGGGCGGGCAGGAGGTCATCGGCGGCGATGGCTGAGGGTGGATTGCGGATCCTCTGCACCAACGATGACGGTATCAACGCGCCGGGCCTGGCGAGCCTGGTGCGTATTGCCCAAGAGATCACCGACGACGTCTGGGTCGTCGCCCCGGAGACCGAGCAGTCCGCGACCAGCCATTCGCTCACCCTCCGTCACCCCTTGCGCGTCCGACGCCTGGACGAGCGGCGGTTTTCCATCGACGGCACGCCCACCGACAGCGTGGTCGTGGCACTGCGCAAGCTGATCGACGGGCGCCGCCCGGATTTCGTGCTCTCCGGCGTCAATCACGGCGCCAACCTGGGCGAGGACATCACCTATTCCGGGACCGTCGCCGCGGCCATGGAAGGCGCGCTCTTCGGCGTGCCGGCGATCGCCTTCAGCCTCATGCGCCGGGGCGACCATGAACACCGCTGGCCAACGGCCGAGGCTTTCGCGCCCGACGTGCTGCGGCGACTTTCGGAGATCGACTGGCCGCAAGGCATGCTGGTCAATGTGAATTTTCCCGACCTGCCGGCGGAGAAGGTGAAAGGCGTGCGGGTTTGCCATCAAGGCCGACGCGACGTGCAGACCGAGGTGGTCGAGGGGCACGATCCGGGTGGGCGGCCTTATCTTTGGATCGGTGATTTCTCGACGGACCAGGGCGTCGATCCGAAAAGCGATCTGGGCGTCGTGGAGGCCGGCTATGTCGCCGTTACGCCGCTGCACCTCGACCTCACGCAGAAGGATTATCTGGAGACGCTGGAGGCCCATCTGTCGTGAGCCTAGAGGCGCGCAAGATACGCATGATCATGCAGTTGCGGACGGCCGGCATCTCGGATACCGCGGTGCTCGCCGCCGTCGAGCGCATCCCGCGCGAGGCTTTTGTGCCGCAGCCCTTTCAGGACCAGGCCTACGAGGATCGCACGCTGCCAATCGGACAGGGCCAGACGCTCAGCCAGCCGCAGGTGGTGGCGCGCATGTCCCAGGCCTTGAAGGCAAACGATCGCATGCGCGTACTGGAGATCGGCACCGGCTCCGGCTACCAGGCGGCGGTGCTCTCGCGCCTGTGCCGGCGGGTCTACACCATCGAGCGCCACAAGGCGCTGCTGGAGACCGCGGAGCAACGCTTCCACAGCCTTCGTCTGCACAACATCACCGTGAAGCTGGGCGACGGCAGTCTGGGCTGGCCGCAGCAGGCGCCCTTCCAGCGCATCATCGTCACCGCCGCTGCGCGCGAGATCCCCGGCGCGCTTGTCGACCAGCTGCGTGAGGGCGGCATCATGGTGCTGCCGGTCGGCGCCACCTCCCGCGAGCAGGTGCTGGTGCGTCTCCTGCGCGAAGGCGAGACGGTACACGAGGAGTCGCTCGGCCCCGTGCGCTTCGTGCCGCTGATCAGCGAGGAAAGCCGGGAGCGCAAGCCGTCTGGACCCTCCGGCGGCTCTCTGGCATGAAGAGGGCGAGGGGCTGGCGCCGAGTCGGCTGACAGCGGCGCGCCAACCCGAAGCCGGCGGAGCGCTTGCCTGGCTCTTCGCCGCTTCGCCGATGCGGGCGCAGCCCAGGGGTCCGGCATGAAACAGGACAGCCAAAGACCGGGCTTGGGAGCACGCCGTTTGCGCGCGCTGGCGGCGTTTGCGCTGATCGCAGTGGCTTTGACGGCTTGCGGCCGCTCGTCCGATCCGGCGCCGGTCTCCTACGGCCAGACGCGGGCAAGTGCGGTCGACCGTCCCGCGCTCTACACCGTGCGCAAGGGCGATACGGCCTATGGAATTTCCCGCAGATTCAACGTCGATCTTCGCGCGCTCATCGACGCCAACAACCTGCGCCCTCCCTACACGCTCAGCGTCGGACAAAGACTGAGGCTGCCAGCCCCGCCCGTGCACGTGGTCAGCCGCGGCGACACCGTCTACGGCATCTCCCGGCGCTACGGCGTGGACATGCGCGAGCTTGTGCGCCTCAACAACCTGCGCCGGCCGTATACCATTGTGGTGGGTCAGCGCATCCTGCTCCCGGGCCGCGGCGCTGCCACCGAAGGCACCCGCGTCGCCACGGCGAGCAGCGGCAGCGGGCGCTCCCCGACCACCGCCGGGCCGCCGACCCCGCCACGCAAGCCCGCGCAGACCGCAGCGGCGAAACCGGCGCGGCCAGCGGCCATCCCGAACCCGCAGCCGCGGTCGTCGGGGCGCTTCCTGTGGCCCGTCAAGGGCCGCGTGGTTTCGCGCTTCGGCCCCAAGGCCGGCGGCCTGCACAACGACGGCATCAACATCGCAGCGCCGCGCGGCACGCCGATCCTGGCGGCGGAAAACGGCGTGGTTGCCTATGTCGGCAACGAGCTCAGGGGCTTTGGCAACCTGGTTCTGATCAAGCACTCCGACAACTACGTCACGGCTTATGCGCACGCCGACGAAATCCTGGTCAGCCGCGGCCAGCAGATCAAACGCGGACAGACCATCGCCAGGGTCGGCACCAGCGGCAGCGTCAGCGAACCGCAATTGCATTTCGAGGTGCGCCGCGGCACCCGGGCTGTCAATCCAGCAGGGGTTCTCGGCTCGGCCACTGCGACAAGCCTGACACCGGAATCCTCCCATACCGCAGGGCTGACACCCTCCGTCCCACCGGCCGTGGCAGGTCCCGCCGCCGGTTGACAAGGCTCTGGCCAAAAGGTCTAAACCTTGCTGAAGTTTCGGGGATGTTCGTGGGTGCCGGGACGCGTGCGCCCTTCAGGAATCGAAGAGGAATCGGGCCTTGGCGATCTTCGACAGGATTCTGGTGGCCAACCGCGGCGAGATCGCCTGCCGGGTGATGCGCACGGCGCGCGCCATGGGTATCGAGACCGTCGCCGTTTACTCCGCGGCCGATGCGCAGGCGCTCCATGCCGAGACGGCCGACGCCAAGGTGCACGTCGGTCCCGCCGCCTCTGCCGAGAGTTATCTGGTTCCCGAGCGCATCATCCAGGCCTGTAAGGACACCGAGGCGCAGGCGGTCCACCCCGGTTACGGGTTCCTCTCGGAAAACACGAAATTCGCCAAGGCACTGGACGAGGCCGGCATCGTCTTCATCGGCCCGCCCGCCAAGGCGATCGCCGCCATGGGCGACAAGATCGAATCGAAGAAGCTCGCCCAGGAAGCCGGGGTGAACACGGTGCCCGGGCACATGGGCCTGATCGAGGATGCCGATGAAGCCGTGAAGATCGCCCAGGACATCGGCTATCCGGTGATGATCAAGGCCTCTGCAGGCGGCGGCGGCAAGGGCATGCGGATCGCCCACAACGACGACGAAGCGCGCGACGGGTTCCGCTCCGCGCGCAACGAGGCCAAATCATCCTTCGCCGACGACCGCATCTTCATCGAGAAGTTCATCGAGGAGCCGCGGCACATCGAGATACAGGTGCTGGGCGACAAGCACGGCAACTGCATCCACCTGGGCGAGCGCGAATGCTCCATTCAGCGCCGTCACCAGAAGGTGATCGAGGAAGCGCCCTCGCCCTTCCTGGACGAGAAAACGCGCGAGGCCATGGGCGCGCAGGCGGTCGCGCTTGCCCAGGCGGTCGGCTACCATTCCGCCGGAACGGTCGAGTTCATCGTCGACAAGGACAAGAACTTCTACTTCCTGGAGATGAACACCCGCCTGCAGGTCGAACACCCGGTGACCGAGCTTGTGACCGGCCTCGACCTCGTCGAGCTGATGATCCGCGTGGCGGCCGGCGAGGCCCTGCCGATCGGGCAGAAGGACGTGAAGATGCAGGGCTGGGCCGTCGAATGCCGGGTCTACGCGGAGGACCCACTTCGCAATTTCCTGCCGTCCATTGGACGCCTGCGTCATTACATCGAACCCGAGGGCGAGGGCATCCGCATCGATAGCGGAGTCGTCGAGGGCTCGGAGATCTCGATGTTCTACGACCCGATGATTTCCAAGCTCTGCGCCTACGGACCGGATCGGGATACGGCCATCGAGCGCATGCGCGCCGCCCTCGACGCCTATTACATCCGCGGCATCAATCACAATATGAGCTTCCTGGCCGCGGTCATGGCCCATCCACGCTTTCAGGAGGGCCGGCTTTCGACGAACTTCATCCCGGAAGAGTATCCCGATGGCTTCACCGGCCTGCATCTTTCGGATTCGGCAAGACGGGCTGTGGAGTCGGTGGCGGCCGTGCTGCAGTACCGCTGCGATCTCAGGGAATCATCGATCCACGGCCAGGTCGAGGGCCACAGCAAGCAGGTCCGCAACGACTGGATGGTGATGATCGACGAGACCCGTCGCGCGATCAGGGTGGAAGAAACCGACGGCGGGCACCGCGTTTACAACGGCGAGGATGTCGAGTGTCTGGTGGAAGGCGCGTGGTCGCCGGGTGAGCCGATTTTCGCCTGCCGCATCGACGGTATGCCCGCCAGCATCCAAGTCGATCGGGACGGCGCCGCCTGGCGCTTGACCTACGGCGGCGCGACCCTGCGGGTGCTGGTCGTGCGCCCGCGCGTGGCCGAGCTGTCGCGCGAGATGCCGAAGAAGGAGCCGCCGGATCTTTCGAAGTACCTGCTTTCGCCCATGCCGGGGCTGCTCGTCTCGGTCACGGTGGACGAGGGTACCGAGGTCAAGGCCGGCGAAGAGCTCGCCGTCGTCGAAGCCATGAAAATGGAGAACATCCTGCGTGCGGAGCGCGACGGCAAGGTCGTGAAAATGCACGCGCAACCCGGCGACAGCCTGGCGGTGGATCAGGCCATCCTGGAATTCGAGTGACGCCTGGCCCGCATCGCGGGCCATGACCCTTCCAAGAGTGGAGGCGCAGGAAGCGCGCGAAGATGGAACAGCTTGACCCGCCCGACGTTGTCGAATGGGACGAGCGGCGCATCTGGTTCGAGCGGCTCGAGGAAGAGCGCGCCCGCCACGGCGCCGGCCAATTGAGCGAACAGGCCTGTGCCCTGATGATCGAGCTGCAGACCGTCTTCTGCGCCGGAGCCTGGGCCGCCGCCATTGTTCTGGCGGCCACCATCGCGGATTCGCAGATGATCTGGGCGCGCGAAGACGTGCCGCAGGCGTTGCGGGACGAATTGTCGTGGCTGCGGCAGGCGCGTAACGCCCTGCTGCACGAGAACCCGCGCGAGCCCGCAATCACGGTCGAAGATCAGTGGATGCACCGAAAACGTTGGGAGCGCGAAGCCCGCCGGGCCGTTGAAGCGGCCGTTGCTTCGCTCTATGCCGGCGCCGCGCCGCAGTCGTCCGCCGGCATGCTCACATCCAACAGGAGGCAGTCATGAAATCCGTACGGGTCATTTTGTCCGGGCGTGTGCAGGGTGTCTTCTTCCGCGCCTGGACCGTGGAGCAGGCATCGAAGCGGGGACTGGACGGCTGGGTGAGAAATCTCGACGATGGCCGCGTGGAGGCGCTTTTCGCGGGCGACCCCACCGACGTCGATGACATGATCGAGGCGTGCTGGGACGGCCCGGGCATGGCCAACGTCACCGACGTCGACGTCAAAGAGGCCGACCCGCCGGCGGAGAAGGGGTTCCGCGAGGCGCCGACGGTCTGAGCGTCAAACGGGAACAGCCCATGAGCACACGCTCACAGTCTGCACAGCGATCGGGTTTCTCTCAGGAGGAGGCCGCCCGGTGCCTGGAAACCCTGGGTCATGCCACGCGGCTGGAAATTTTCCGGCTACTGGTTCGCGCGGGCCACCCCGGCCTACCCGTGGGCCAGATTCAAGAACATCTGGGCATTCCCGCGTCGACGCTGTCGCACCACGTCGCGCAATTGGTGCAGACAGGCCTCGTGGTTCAGGAGAGGGAAGGGCGGAGCCTCATCTGCAAGCCGGACTTCGAGCAGATGGACCGGGTGATTGCCTACCTGACCGATGAATGCTGCGTTCTCGCCGAAGCGCCGTCCGGCACCTCTGCCTAAAATTTCGAAAATTCCGGAATAGTCGTTGCATTGGTCAAGCCCTGATCTTATATTTCGACTCTGATCGAATTATAGGAGGCGGGGATGACGGAGACCGTTGCCGAACTGAAACGCGCCGGTCGGTGGGCTTGGCGGATCGACCGCGTCGTTCTGGTCACACTGGTGCTGGTCTTTGCGATCTGGCGGATCGAGGCCGCTCAGCTACCAGAAAGCCTGGTATTCACGTGCGACTCGTTGCTCGGGATTGCGCCGTTTCTCGCCGTGTCCGTGGCCTTCGCGGCGGGCGCGCGGGCGACGGGGCTGGACCGGCAAATTGCCCGCGTCTTTGCCGCGCGCGGCA
>JAWVYK010000090.1:0-10117 GCA_033722755.1 Rhodovibrionaceae bacterium
AGTCAGGGGCGTGCTGCGCGTCATCGCCTACGAGGATGTGGTGGAGGACGAACCGAAACCCGCTGCACGCCAGCGCATCGCCGCGCGGCGCGAGGCGGAGGCAGAGGCAGAGGATGCGTTCGGCTGACCGGCGGCCGGGGTTTATTGCGCGGCCTGACCTTCGGCGTCGCGTCCGGCCGACGCAAAGGGCCTGTCGCCCGAGAGCGACGGCACCATGTTGCGCGCCTCCTGCACCTTTCCGGGCTCGATCTCGACCAGGATGACGCCGGGCGTCTCGCCGCCCTCGGCCAGCACCTCGCCCCAGGGCGCGACCGCCAGGGAGTGGCCATAGGTCTGGCGATCTTCGGCGTGGGTGCCGCACTGCGCGGGCGCCAGCACGAAGCATCCGGTCTCGACCGCACGCGCGCGCAGCAGCACGTGCCAGTGCGCCTGACCGGTGAACTTCGTGAAAGCCGCGGGCACACTCAGGAAGTGCGCGCCCGCCTTTGCCAGGTCCCGGTAGAGATAGGGGAAGCGCACGTCGTAGCAGACCGTCATGCCCAGCCGGCCCCACGGCAAATCCGCGCTCACCGCCTTGTCTCCCGGCCGGAACGTCTTCGATTCCCGGTAGGTCTGCCCATCCGGAATGTCGACGTCGAACATGTGAATCTTGTCGTAGCGCGCAGCGATGCGCCCGTCCGGCGCGAACAGCAGGGAGCGGTTGGCCGCGCGCTCCTCGCCGACCTTCACGGTGAGCGAGCCGATCAGCAGCCAGATACCGAGCTCTTCGGCCAGCGCACGGAAGGCGGGGACGCCGGGGTGATCCTCCTCGGCATAGGCTTTCTCCAGGAGCTTGCGGCGCTTCGGCTCCATCATCGTGGTGTTCTCGGGCGTCAGCACGAACTCCGCACCCCGTTCGGCGGCCTCGCGGATCATGGCGCTGGCGGCCTCGATGTTGGGCGCGTGCTCGCGTTCGGCGGTCATCTGGACGAGGCCGGCGGTAAAGCGCCCGGCCTCGTGCTTCCCGGAATTCTCGGTCATTTGGCTCACGTCTTCTGCGCCTCCAGAAGGGAGTCGAGCTTGCCGGCCGACTCGAGCGCATACAGCTCGTCGCTGCCGCCAACGTGCGTCTCGCCGATGAAGATCTGCGGCACCGTGTGACGGCCGCCGGCGCGCTCCATCATAGCATTTCGTTGCGCCCGGTTCATGGTGACGTCGATCTCGTTGTAGTCCACGCCCTTCGCGTCGAGCAGCTTCTTCGCCCGAAAGCAGAAGGGGCAGAGCATTGTCGTGTAGATGTCGATCTGGGCCATGAGCCGAGGTCTCCAATTGCAGTGGCAGTCAAAGGCATCGCGCATAACAGCCGGCGCGACGCCCCGTTATGTAGGGTCCGGCCGCGCCAGACGGAAGCCCCGGCGGTCGCACCCGGCTTTCAGCCGTCCGACCGCACCGCGCGGGCGAGCACCAATACATCGACCGCCGTCGCGCCAGCGCGCAGCAGGACGCGCGCCGTCGCTTCGGCGGTGGCGCCGGTGGTCATGACGTCGTCGACGAGCAGCACGCGCCGGCCGGTCAGCCGGTCGCTCCAGCGCGGCATCACGGCGAAGGCGCCGGCCAGATTGCGCTGCCGCGCGGCCCGGGACAGGCGTCCCTGCGGCGGGGTATGCCGGCGGCGCATCAACAGGTCGGGCGCGTACGGCACGCCACTGCTGCGCGCCAGCGCATGGGCCAGCAGGCCGGCCTGGTTGTAACGCCGCTGGAACAGCCGCTGCGGATGCAAGGGCACCGGTGCAACGAACTCCGCTTCGCCCAGAAGCTCGCGCCCGGCCCTGGCCATCCAGCTGGCGAAGGCCGGCGCGCTTTCGGTGCGGTCGCCGTGCTTGTAATCGAGCAACAGCTTGCGGCTCGCCTCGTCGTAGCGAAAGACCGCCCGCGCCCGCCGGAAGGCCGGCGGCTCGGCCACGCAGGCGGCGCAAAGCACCTCCGCGCCGAGGTCGTAGGCGAAGGGCAGCCCGCAGGCCGCGCAGTGCGGGGGCGCAATGAACTCGATGTCGTCCCAACAAGCGGGACAGAGGCCGTCGTCGCGCACCAGGGGCACCCGGCAGCGCAGGCAGCGCGGCGGCAGCAACGCGTTGGCCAACGCGGCGGCGATGCGCCGCCTGGCGCGGCCATGCACATGGTCGATCGAAGCCATCGGAAAGCCCCGCGAGTGTCCCCGCTGACGATCCAAGCGGGGCGCGGCTGTGGAGTCAACGCCGCCTCGTCGGGGAAGCTTTTCGTACCGCGCGTTCGTGACCATATTGAGGATATGGCAGAGGACAGCATCACCGTCTTCGACCGGCGTCTGCTGCGCATGCGGCGGGACCGGGTGGCCGGGACATACGGAGACCACGATTTTCTGCTGCGCGAGGTTTGCGAGCGCCTGGCCGACCGACTGCTGGACGTGCGCCGACAGTTTCCCCTGGCGCTCGATTTGGGATGCCACTGCGGCGAGCTGGCGGAGCTGCTGAACGGGCGCGGCGGCATCGAGACGCTGTTGCAGTCCGATATATCCAGCCGAATGGCGCGCGCGGCGGCGGCCAATGGGCATCAGGCGGTGGTGGCCGACGAGGAAATGATGCCGTTTGCCGACGGCGCTTTCGACCTCGTGCTCAGTGCGTTGTCGCTGCACTGGGTGAACGACCTGCCGGGCGCGCTCTTGCAGGCCCACCGGGCGCTGAAGCCCGACGGACTGTTCCTCGCGGCGATGCTGGGCGGCGAGACCCTTTACGAGCTGCGCGCCGTGCTGACCCAGGCGGAGAGCGAGATCGTGGGCGGCGTCAATCCCCGCGTCTCACCCGTCGTCGAGCTGCGCGAGGCAGCCGGCCTGATGCAGCGCGCCGGCTTTGCCCTGCCGGTCGCCGACAGCGACACCATCACCGTGCACTACAAGAATCCGCTGCGCCTGCTCACCGACCTGCGGGCCATGGGCGAAAGCAGCGTTCTGGCCGACCGGTCGCGCCGCCCACTGAGACGCGATGTGGTGATGCGCGCGCTGGAGATCTATTCCGACCGCTTCGCGCGGCCCGACGGCCGCGTGCCCGCCACCTTCCAGGTCATCTTTCTCACCGGTTGGCGGCCTCACAGCAGCCAGCCGCAGCCGCTGCGCCCCGGCAGCGCCGAGGCGCGCCTGGCCGAGGCCCTCGATACGAAGGAGAAGCCGGCCGGCGACAAGGCCGCGCCCAACCCGACCGGTCCGCGCCGCCGCTAGGGCATGGAAAAGCCGATGAATCGCCCGCAAACCAGTGCTGCGAGCCAGCAGGCCAGAGAAATCGCCGCATGCACCCGCTGCCGGCTGGACGATCCCTCAGCGAGGAGCAGCCCTTCGCGCAGGTGAAGGTAGACGGCGGAGGCCGTTGCGAGCCCGATGAGCAGCAGCTTGGCCTGAAAAATCTCCAGATCGGCGTATTCCTGTGCCCGGACGGAAAACAGCAGCGCCCCGGCGCAGGCGGCGAGCGCAAGGCCCCCGGCCGCGGTGGGGACGAGAATCCTTGCTAATGCGGGTAACGGGATTTGCGCCCAAAGCCCCAGCAGCCGCAGGTTCAGGGGGACGACAGCGCCGACCAGCAACGAGATGCCAAGAATGTGGGCGGCGTTGACCGACGCATAGCCCCAGCGCGATGTCCGCAACTCGTTGGCGATCGACAGTCCCTCGACCCAGCCCAGGGCGTCGCCCATTGCGCTCAGTCCCGTCGGGGATAGAGGACGAATTCCCGGCCGCCAAGATAAAGCCGTTCCGCCTTGACGCGCTTTTCATTGGCATCGGCCGAAGGCTCGCCGATCACCCGAATTTCCACCCCTTCGGCGAGATCGCCATCTTTCAGCCCCGCACGCTCGTTCCGCCAGGGCTGGCCGACCTCGACGGTCCACATTTCGCCGTTCACATCGACCTTGAGCACGCCGTGGGGATTGCCCAGCCGGGCCTCCTGAATCGTGCCCGTCAGGTCGATGTTGCCGCCCGTGGTCCAGGACCAGCCGTGATGGGCGGCCGCGGGTCCGGAGACCTGCACGAAAGCGATCGCCAGAAGCGATATGCACAGAAACTTGATGATCGTCTGCTTCATCGGAACCTTGCTCCATTCAAGGACATTCCAACGAGGTAGGCGCCTGGCCGGTTGCGTCAATCGCCCCGACCGCCGCGCACAGATTGCGCGCCGTCCCGCCGATCAACCGGCCGCTCGCAAGACGGTCGACGAAACCTCAATACCTCTGCAGCACCAGGACCGTGGGACGGTTGGGAAGGCTCTCCAGGGAAACCTCGACCGACGCGGCGTCTGCGAATTCGATGTCGAAATGCCGGCCGATGCCGGCCAGGAAGACCCGTAAAGATTCGCCGCCGAAATAGTGCATTGGGATGATCAGGCTGGCCCGCAATTCCTTCAGGACGCCGATCATGGACCCGAGGTCCAGCGTGTAGCTGCCGTCGACCGGTGCGAAGACGATATCGAGCCGCCCGATGAGGGCACGCTGGGCGGCGGAGAGCTTCTGATGCAGATGACCCAGGTGCGCAATGCACAGGTCCGCGACTTCGAATATGAAAATCGAGTTCCCGTCCGGCTCGACTCGATTGCCCCAACGCCGCACGTCGGTCGTGACGTTCCGGATTTCCACATCGCCAATTCGCAGGTCGTGCCGGGCCGGTCCGCCTGCGGGATTCCATCCGCGCAGCACATGCTCGATCCGGGGATCGGGAAAGTCCGTGTAGTGGGTCGGATGGGCGTGGTTCATCGTCACGACGGTTGGCGTCGTGTCATCGCCGAAGCGCCCGGCATAGTCGGTTTCGATCACCACGCCCTCGGGCGTGCGCAGACGAAAGGTGGAGTGACCGAGATAGGTGATGGTCACCGCGCGCGCCTCCGAGGCTCGGCCGACACTGGCCGGGACGAGGCTGTTCGGCGCGCCGACGTAGGCCAGGCAATGACTGGCGAAGACGCTTTTCGGCCAGGCGAACGCCAGCGAGAGGCAGGTGAGGATAAGAGCAAGTCGCAGCATCGTCCGCATGTCCGGTTTCGGCCTGGCGCCCGACCAGGCACGTCGCAATGTCGCCGAGGCCTGGCCGCGGCGCTAGGCGCGGTCGCCGTAGGCCTTGATGTGCTCGGGAATGCGCTCGTTGCTGCCGTACATGAAGTGGTTCTCCATCCGCTCGGAGTAGCGGCTGGCAGGCACGACCCGCCCCGTGGCCTCGGCCACCTCGCGCGTCAGCATCGGCGAATTGCCGCAGCAGATGCCGAGATAACGAATGTCGAGCTCCAGCGCCTCCTCGGCGAAACGCCGGATCTCGTAGCGGTTCATGAAAAGCGGGTCGAGCGCCGTGGGGAAGGTGCGGCCATGCGGCGACGGACAGGTGCAGCCGTGTTCGTCCGGCAGGTTGAAGAAGGTCGGGTGCTCCGGCGTTGTCCGATAGGGCACGGGCAGGGCGGCGACGTGACAGTCGACGGCGGCGCGAATGTCCCGCAGGGCCGGCATCATGGTGGCGGGCCCGCGAAAGCAGTTCATGCCGACGACGTCCGCACCCATCTCCGCCAGCCGCCGGCAGGTTTCCACCGGCGACAGCTGGTCGCGCATGGTGTTCTCGCCCATCGGCGCGATGGTGACCACGCACGGCAGCCCGGTGGCGCGCATGACCTCCAGCGCGCAGAAGGCCTCGCCGGCGTAGTAGAAGGTCTCGCCGACCAGCAGGTCCGCGCCTTCCTCCACGGCCCAGCCGCACATCTCCTCGAACATGGCGCGCACCTCGGCCATCACCTTGGGGTCGTCCGGATCCCAGATGTTGGTGTTGGAGATGTTGCCGGCCATCAGGTCCGGCCCGTTCGGCGCGGCGTCGGCGACCTCGCGGGCGATCTTGAGCGCGGCGCGGTTCAGCGGCTCCAACAGCTCTTCCTTGCCGATGACGCGCATCTTTTCGCGGTGGCCGTTGTAGGTGAAGGCCTCGACGATATCCGAGCCGCAACGTTGGAAATCCACGTGCAGTTGGCGCAGCGCCTCCGGGTGTTCGAGGGCCACTTCCGGCACGAACTCTCCGGCGCTCAGGTAGCCGCGCCGCTCCAGCTCGAACAGGAACCCCTCGGCGCAAATGACCGGGCCGGCGTCCAGGCGCTCCAGCAGCCCCCGTGCGGCTCCGGTGGTCGATGTCTTCGCTTCGTGGCTCATTTTCCCGCTCCATAACGTAACAGGCGAAGCCGTCGCCATTGAACGGCGAAGGCTGCGTGGTGACAGGCTCATGGCAGCGAGAAAAGGCGCCCTCATGGCTACCCTTGCGGGCTTCGGTCGGATCGCCGGCAAGGCATATCGGGGCCTATTCGCCGCTTTAGCTGAACTTCTTAGAGCGCCCGCAAGCTGAACCTCAAATCGGCGCTATCTCAGCAGATTACGGTCAGCCCGGCGCGATGACAAGCCTGCGCGATCGCTACAGCAGGTCGCGCAGAATGGCGACCAGGGGCTCGTCGGCCGGCGGCATCGGATAGTCGCGCAGCCGCACCGGGCGCACCCAGGCGACCTCCTGGCCTTCGGTGGGGGAAATTTCGCCCTGCCAGACACGGCAGGCGTAAAGCGGCATCAGCAGATGGAAGTCGTCGTAGGCGTGGCTTGCGAAGGCGACGGGGGCGAGGCAGCTCTCGCGCGTGTCGATGCCCAGCTCCTCGGCAAGCTCGCGCACCAATGCGGCTTCCGGCGTCTCGCCCTCGTGCACCTTGCCGCCGGGAAACTCCCAGAGACCGGCCATCGCCTTGCCTTCCGGCCGGCGGGCGAGCAGGACGCGTCCGTCCACGTCGACCAGGGCCGCTGCGGCGACGAGGACCATCGGCCCGGCCGGCGCTCCGCGGCCCGCAGCGGACCAGCATCCGCTGTCGTCGTCCGGCGGCGGGCTGGAGGGCGTCACTGGCATCGCGAAATTCCCCGGGCCGCCGGCGCGATCGTGTCGGGCGCCGGCTGAGCGATCAGCTTCGATAGTCGGCGTTGATGTCGATGTAGCCGTGGGTAAGGTCGCAGGTCCAGACCGTCGCCTGGCCGTCGCCGACGCCGACATCGACGTCGATCGCGATATCCTGCCCCTTCATGTGGGCGGCCACCGGACCCTCGTCGTAGTCCGGCGCCACCTGACCGTCGCGGGCGACCTCGACGCCGCCGATGCGGATCGACAGGCTGTCGCGCTCGGCCCGCTCGCCCGCCTTGCCGACGGCCATGACGATGCGGCCCCAATTGGCGTCCTCACCGGCGACCGCGGTTTTCACCAACGGCGAATTTCCGATGGCCAGGCCGATGCGCCGCGCCGCGCGATCGTTCTCGGCGCCGGTCACCTGAATGGTGACGAACTTCTGCGCGCCTTCGCCGTCGCGCACCACTTGCTGCGCCAGGTCGCGCAGCAGGTCCCCGAGTGCCGTTCGGAACCCGTCCAGCCGCTCGTCGCCGGGATTGTCCACCGCGTCGTGGCCGGCCTTGCCCGTGGCGGCCAGCAGCAGCGTATCGCTGGTGGAGGTATCGCTGTCGACGGTGATGCAGTTGAAGGACCGGTCCGCCGCCTCGCTCAGCAGCGCCTGCAGCACCACCTGCGGAATCCTGGCGTCCGTGGCGACAAAGGCCAGCATGGTGGCCATGTCGGGCGCGATCATGCCGGAGCCCTTGGCGATGCCGGTCAGCGTGACGCTCACGCCGTCGACCTCGGCGGTGCGGCTCGCGCCCTTGGGGTAGGTGTCCGTGGTCATGATGGCCTCGGCCGCCGCCGGCCAGGCGTCCGCCGACAGGTCGGCCGCCAGCGAGTCGATTGCGCTGGTGATCCGTTCGTAGGGCAGGGGCTCGCCGATCACCCCGGTGGAGGCGAGATAGACCTCCTCCACCCCGCAGCCCAGAGCCTCGGCCACCGCACCGGCGGTACTCTCCACGGCCTCGACACCGGCCGAGCCGGTAAAGGCGTTGGCGTTGCCGGCATTGACCAGGACGGCCCGAGCGCGGCCGACCGCCAGAGCGCTGCGGCACCATTCCACCGGCGCCGCCGCGGTGAGCGAGCGCGTCAGCACGCCGGCCATCGCCGTGCCTTCCTCGAAAGCCATCAGCATGACGTCCACGCGCCCCTTGTAGCGCACGCCGCAGGCGCGTGCCGCCAGGCGCACGCCCGCCACCGGCGGCAGGGCCGGAAAGCTCTCCGGGGCCAGAGGCGAGCGTTTCGGGGCCATAGGCTTCAGGGCTCCTCTGGTTGCGGCTTCACTGACAGAGCGAGCGCTATTCCGTGGCCTGGCTGTCGTCCTCGCCGTCGCTTTCTTCGTCGATGGCTCCGGAAGCCGCGCCTTCCTGCTCGATCAGCACCTCGATCTCCGCTTCGTCGCGAAGGTCCGAGACAAGCGTCTCCACCGCCTCGCGCGCGATGGTCTGGCGCAACTCCTCCTCCATCTCGTCGAAGCTGGCCGGTTCGATCATGCGGCGGTCCTCGACCAGGATGACGTGCCAGCCGAACTGCGTCTCCACCGGGACCTCGGTATATTCGCCGGCCTCCAGGGTGAAGGCCGCCTCGGAGAAGTCCTCGACCATGCGCCCTTCGCCGAACCAGCCGAGGTCGCCGCCCTGGGCGGAGGACGGACCGATGGAACGTTCCTTCGCGAGCTCGGCGAAATCAGCGCCGCCGTCCAACTCCTCGACGACCGCTTCGGCCTCCTCCTTCGTCTCGACGAGGATGTGGCGGGCCTTGATCTCGGGACGCGGCGGGTTCTTGTCGCGGTATTCGTCATAGGCCTCGCGCAGGTCCTTCTGATCCACGCTTTCGTCGATATACCGCTCCAGGAAGACGTCGCGCATGACCTCGCGCTTCAGCTCTTCCAGACGTTCCTGGACCTCGGGGTCGGAGTCGGGAATGGCCTTTTCCGCGGCATCGGCGATCAGGCGAAGATCGATCAGGCGGTCGACCAGAACCGGGAATATGATGTCGATCTGCGCCTGGTACTGCTGCGGCAGGCTCTGTGCGGTCTCCATCACGTCGGAGCGGCGAATCTCCTCGCCGTTGACCCGGGCGACGACCGGGTCCTCGCCGGCCTCCTCGTCCTGCGCCCACGCGGCGCTTGCGGTGATCACTAGCGCGGCCGCCAGGGTCGGGATCGCTTTGGCAAAAAATCGCATGAAAACACCTTGGCTCGTTCGGTTGTAACGCGTCTTTGGCTGGGCCCTTGCCTAATGCTCGTCGCACGGGGGACAGGCATGGCCGTCGAAGACGGTGAATTCGGGTTCGCGCGCATTCATGCACAGCCTTTGGGGCAGAGACAAGGCGCAGGCTATAACGCCGCCAATTTTCCGCAGCGTGTATGGTTGCGCAGCCCCGTCCGGCCGTCGCCGGTAACGTTGACAGAGTCCGTGCGCGCGCCTATCTACGACGGCACATGCGGGGGCAGCGGAACACCACCGAGGCTTCCGCTTGACCGAGGGCGCCCGCTTCTCTCAATTGAGGATTGTTTATGTTCGGCTCGCTCGCCAAACGTGTCTTGGGCAGCGCCAACGACCGTTATCTGAAGAAACTGCGTCAGACCGTCGAGGCGATCAACGCCCTCGAACCCGATCTCGAAGCCCTTTCCGACGAAGAGCTCGCCGCCCGCACGGACTGGCTGCGCAAGCGCCACGGCGACGGCGAAAGCCTGGACGAGCTGCTGGTGGACGCCTTCGCCACCGTGCGCGAGGCGGCGAAGCGTACGCTCGGCCAGCGGCACTTCGACGTCCAGCTCGTGGGCGGGGTCACGCTGCATCGCGGCCAGATCGCGGAGATGAAGACCGGTGAAGGCAAGACCCTCGTCGCCACGCTGCCGGTCTATCTGAACGCGCTTTCCGGCAAAGGCGTGCATGTCGTCACCGTCAACGATTACCTGGCCCAGCGCGACGCGGAGTGGATGGGCGAGATCTACCGCTTCCTGGGCCTGGAGGTGGGCTGCATCGTGCATGGCATGAGCGATGTCGAGCGCGCCCAGTCCTACGCCGCCGACGTCACCTACGGCACCAACAACGAGTTCGGCTTCGACTACCTTCGCGACAACATGAAGTTCCGGCTGGAGGACATGGTCCAGCGCGGCCACGCCTACGCCATCGTGGACGAGGTCGACTCGATCCTCGTCGACGAGGCGCGGACCCC
>JAWVYK010000091.1:0-10117 GCA_033722755.1 Rhodovibrionaceae bacterium
CCAGTTCAGCCGCTTCGACGCTCAGATCGATTCGGCTATGAAAACTGCGCTCGCCCGTGCCCACGGACGTTTCGGCGCGCACTGGCGCCGTAAGAATGAGAAGGCTGATTGCACACCAGATGACGCGGCGCCAGCCCGAACGGTCCCGCATGTTCGGTCTCCGGTCTTTGCTTTCATTGGAAACGGGTCGCCTGCCGTTTCACCCGAAATGCTAAACGAGACCTCCAGCGCACGTAGAGCATCAAATTCGTGACGGGAATCGGACCTGTACAAGACGCCAAACACAGGCCTATCACAGGCTCCGGCAGCGCTCAGCCCAGCAGGACGTCAAGAGACATCATCACAATGAAGCCAACGACCAGGGCGAAGGTCGCCTTGTCGGAAATGCCTTTACGATGGGTTTCCGGGATAATCTCGCCGGAAATCACGAACAACATGGCGCCGGCAGAGAATGCGAGGCCCCAGGGCAGCAGGTCGCTACTGATGCTGACCGTGGCCGCGCCCACCAGTCCGCCCACCGGCTCCACGAGTCCAGTGAAAAGCGCAACCCAGAAGGCCCGCGCCTTGTCATACCCCTCGGCGATAAGGGCGGCGGCAACGGCCAAGCCCTCCGGCATGTTCTGCAGGCCGATGCCCAGCGTGATCGAGAGCCCGTTTTCCGGCCCCACGGCATAGCCGACTCCCACGCTCAGGCCTTCCGGAAAGTTGTGCAGGGTGATGGCGAAGATGAACAGCCACAGACGCGCCAGGCGGGCCGGGTCGCCGCCGGCGCCCTCGCGGCCCTTGACGAAATGCTCGTGTGGCACCCGTTCGTGCAAAGCCCAGACGAACCAGGCGCCGGCCAGAATGCCCACCGCCACCGCCGCCGCGGCGGCAAGGCTGCTTCCCAGGCTCTCCCGCGCCGATTCCAGGCCGGGCAGGATGAGCGAGAAGGCCGTGGCGGCAAGCATCACACCGGCAGCCATGCCGAGCAGAATAACCTGCCGCCGCCGCGCCCAGTCGTGGGCGAAAAAGGCGGGCAAGGCGCCCACGCCCGTCATTAAACCGGCGACGAGGCTGCCTAACCCGCCGGCCAGCGCCACGGGCAGCGCGCCCAACTCACCCATCAACCACTGCAATTTTGCTCGCCCCTTCGGTGGTCCCGGCTGCGGGACGACTATAGGACATAAACGGGGCGGGTCGATGGCGCAGACGGGCCTGAAATTCGATCGGCCGTGCAGCCGCGGCGATCAGCGCGCCTCCACGGCCCCGAGCCAGCGGAACGCCAGCGTCGCGGCAGCAGCGCCCAGAAGCTGCGCCAGAATGAATGCCGGGGCGTGCGAGGGCGCGATGCCCGCAAAGGTGTCGGTCCAGCTTCGCGCGATGGTGACAGCGGGGTTGGCGAAAGACGTGGAGGACGTGAACCAGTAGCCCGAGGTGATGAACAGACCGACGGCGTAGGGCACTGCCTCGGGCCTGTGGCGCAGACACCCGAGGATCGTCGCCACCAGGCCGAAGGTCGCGACGAACTCGCCGGTCCATTGCGGAAAGCCGTCTCGCCCCGTGCCCGACGGAGCCAGTAGCGGCTCGGCGAACATGACGTGCGCCGCGATCACGCCGAAGAGGCCGCCGGCGACCTGAAAGATCACGTAGATGGCCGCCTGCCTGGCCGCGATTTCTTGTCTTAGGAAGAAGGCCAGGGTGACCGCGGGATTGAAGTGCGCACCCGATATAGGTGCGAAAATCAGGATGAGGACGGCCAGGATGGCCCCGGTGGCAATCGTGTTTCCCAGCAAGGCCAGAGCGACGTTACCGTCCGCCAGCCGCTCGCCCATGATGCCGGAGCCGACCACGCCGGCGAGCAGGAAGGCGGTTCCCAGCCACTCGGCGAACACCTTGCGGGTGAAGCGCGCGCGCTCCTCCGCGCGGGCCTCGACGCCTTCGGCTGCCTCCTCGCAGGACGTCATCCGGCCGTTTCCCGCTGGCTCTGGTCTTCGCCAAGCTCGTCCATGCGGCGCTTCAGCGACAGGCGATCCAGCGACGCGATGGGCAGGCTGGTGAAGATTTCCAGGCGGCGGCGGATTTGCGCGTAGACCTGGGCGAAAAAGGCGCGTTTTTCCGCCTCTGAGCCTTCAAAGGCAGCGGGATCGCTGAAAGGCCAATGCGCGCTCATCGGCTGCCCCGGCCATACGGGGCAGACTTCGCCGGCGGCGTTGTCGCATACCGTGATGACGAAATCCATTTCCGGCGCGCCGTCCTCGGCGAACTCGTCCCAGGACTTGCTGCGCAATTGGCCGACATCGTGGCCGGTGTGCTCCAGAAGCTCGTGGGCATAAGGATTGATCGCGCCTGTCGGCTGGCTGCCGGCGCTGAACGCATTGAAACGTCCCCGGCCAAGGTCGCGCAGAATGCATTCCGCCATCACGCTTCGCGCGGAATTGCCGGTGCAGAGGAAAAGCACGTTAAAAGGGCTGTCCGTCATTGCTTTCTTTCTCCCATCCGCTCCGACTACGCGCGTTTCGAATAGGCCCAGCCTCCACGTCAGGACCCGGGCGTCTGTGCAGCCTCCCCGCAGGCGGCGGCGATGTTGCGGGCCAGATCGCCGCAGATCTCGGGATTGCCCTGACAGCAATCCTCCATCAGGAAGGCCAGCAGCCGGCGCGCGCCCTCGATATCCGCGGCATAGACAATGCGCCGGCTTTGCCGGTGCGAGCGCAAGAGACCTGCCTGCTCCAGCTGCGAGAGATGGAAGGACAGCGTGGCCGGCGGCACCATCAGCCGCCGCGCGATCACACCGGCGGAGAGGCCGTTCGGCCCTTCCTTGATCAGAAGGCGAAACACCTCGAGCCGCGTTTCCTGCGCCAGCGCGGACAAAGCCGTGATCGCCTGCTTCAATTCCATATTTGCATGATAGTCAAAATATCGAATCAATCAACGCATCGTGCAGGCTTTGTGCGTCCTATTCCCAAAATACTTGCGTTAGCCACTTGGCCAGTCCCCTGTCCACGCCACGTTTCTAGTGGCCGTCGCCACGCCATCTGTCGCGCAGAGGCGACAAAATACGGAAATGTCCATTCCAACAAATTGCAATTCAGGAAATTTTTCGCCTTTCCCGAGAATAAACAAACACTTTGACATACCGATTAGGCGAGGTATCCTACTACAAATTGCGACAAAGGGTTACATTGCACCACCATGGGTATCGGTTTCACAGGCAAATGTGCGCCTTGCGCCCCCGTGCAGCCGCCACGTCAGCGGCTGACGGGCAGCGAGCGTGAAATCGCCATCCTCGAGGGCGCGGCCGATATTTTCGCCGAGGAGGGGTTCAAGGTCGGCACGCGTCGTCTGGCGAGCCGATTGGGCGTCACGCCGGCGCTGCTTTACCGCTATTTCGAATCCAAGGACGACCTGATCCTCAGCGTCTTCACCCATGCTTTCGCGGAGCACTGGGACGACAGCTGGACGGCAATCCTGCAACAGCGCAAACGACCGCTGGAAGGACGCATCGCGGAATTCTACACCGCCTATGTTCTGGCGCGTGACCGTCGCTACATCCGGCTTTTCCTGCGCGGCTGCCTGGACGGATACCGTGCGGCCACGCGCTACGGCACACCGCTGGACGAGCGGGTTCTAAAGCCTGTGCTGACGCAGATGCGCCGTAAGCTGCAATTGCCCAGCCTCATCGAACGCCCCATGACGCGGACCGAACGAGAGCTCGTCCTCGCGATGCATGGGCAAATGTTCTACATGATGATGCGTTCGCACGCCTTCGGGTTGCCGGTGCCCTCCGACCTGCCCGAGTTGATCGCCCTGCAGGTGCGCGCCACTTTGCCCGGACTGCTGGATGAGCTGGCCGCGCTTCATGCCAAGGACGGCCCTGCCGACCCTATCAGCCTCGACCGCACGCTGATGTCGACGGCCTGAACATAGCTGGGCGCCTAACAGAAAGTTTTCATCTCATCGAGGATGGCGCCGACATGCGCCGGGCGCGCCGACGGCTGTTCAGCGTATCCGTGCTGTAGATCGCCAGCGCAAGCCAGATGCAGGCGAAACTTGTGCCGTGAGCCAGGGTGAAGACTTCGCCGAAGACAAGCACCGCCAATAGGAACTGCGCCGTCGGCGTGATGTACTGAAGCAGGCCGATCGTCGAGTAGTTCAGGCGCCTGGCGGCGCTGGCGAACCAGATCAGCGGTGCGGCGGTGACCACGCCGGCCAGGAACAGCAGAAGGTCGAGCCCCGGGTTTACCGCCAGAAAGCTCCCCTCGCCCTGCGATCCGAGCAACAGCAGGTAACCGAGCGCCACGGGCGCCACGATCGCGGTTTCGAGGAACAGGCCGTCGACCGAACCCAGCGCGGTGGTCTTGCGGATCAGCCCGTAGATGCTGAAAGAGAAGGCCAGCACCAGCGACGGCCAGGGCAGGCCGGCCACGTTCACCGCCAGATTGAGCACGGCAGCCGCGGCCAGCAGCACCGCGACGATCTGCCAGCGGCTGAGCGATTCCTTCAGGACCAGGACGCCCAGCAGAACGTTCACCAGCGGATTGATATAGTAGCCAAGGCTCACCTCGAGCACGCGCTCGGCCATCACCGCCCAGATGAAGGTGCCCCAGTTGATCGAGATGAAAAGGGTGCTGAGCAGCAGCATCGCGAGCGTGCGCCGGTCGCCGAGCGCGGCGGCGACGATGCCCCAATGCCTGGTCAATGCCACCAGTGCAGCCAGAAGCACCACCGACCAGACCACGCGGTGGGCCAAAACCTCCATGGCCGGCACGGCCGCCACCGCTTTGAAGTAGACCGGCGCCAAGCCCCACCAGAGATAGGCGGCGAGCCCGTAGAGCACGCCGACGGTCTTCTGGTCCAAGGCGACCTTGGATGAACCCGGCGGGCCGGCCATGACGCTAGGCCTGGGCGGCGCGCAGCCGTTCCACCGGTTTGTCGGCAATCGGCATGTGAAGCATGGCGGCCAGCAGGCCGAGACCGACGGCGGCCAGCCACACAAAATCGTAGCCGCCGGTCAGATCGACATTGACCCCGCCCAGCCAGGCGCCGAAGAACGCGCCAACCTGATGGCTCAGCATGACGATCCCGAACAGAGTCGCCATGTAACGCGGGCCGAATATCTGACCAACAAGCGCGCTGGTCAGCGGCACAGTTGACAGCCAAAGCAGCCCGAAAGCGCCGGAGAACAGGTAGACCGCGGCTTCCGTCTTCGGGCCGAGCAGAAAGACGCCGATGATGACGGCGCGCGCCAGATAGATCGAGGAGAGCAGATATTTCTTGCGTATCCGTCCGCCCAGCCAGCCCCCGGCGAAGGTTCCGATGATGTTGAAGAAGCCGATGATGCCCAGCGCATTGGCGCCCACGATGGCATCGAGATTGCAGCTGACGACATAGCCCGGCAGATGGGTGGCCACAAAGGCCACGTGGAAACCGCAAACGAAGAAACCGAGCGTCAGCAGGATGAAGCCGCGGTGGCCGCCGGCCTCGACGACCGCCGCGCCGAGGGACTGCGTTTCGCCGGCGCTCTCGACGGGCTTGCCGGCCAAAATCGCGGCCATAGGCACCATCAGCGCCGCCATGGCCGCCAGCGCGAAGAGCGCCATGGACCAGCCGATGCCGCCGATCAGCACCTGGCTCACCGGCAACAGGATGAACTGCCCGACGGACCCGCCCGCTGCGGCGATGCCCAGCGCCAGGCTGCGTTTGTCCTCGGGCACCGAGCGTGCCACCGCCGCCAGCACCAGCGGGAAGCCCGTCGCGCTGATGGCGATTCCGGTCAGAACACCCGCGCCCAGGTGGATCATGAAGGGATTGGTGGCGAGCGCCATGACGGCCAGACCGCCGACATAGACGATGCCGCCCAGGGCCAATACGCGTCCCGTGCCGTAGCGGTCCGCGGCCATGCCGGCGAAGGGCGTCAGCAACCCCCACAGCAGGTTCTGCACCGCGATCGCCAGCGAGAGACTGGAATGGCTGATGCCGATGTCGGCGGTAATCGGCTCGATGAACAGGCCGAAGGTCTGCCTGAGCCCCATGTTGAGGGCCAGGAACAGCATGCCCGCGAACAGAATGACCGCGGTGCTGCGCCACGCCGCCGACTTGCCCTGGATCGCCGTCATACCGCTGGCTTACCTGCCTAAAAAGCCGTTAGTGCCTCGAAAGCCGGCAAGCATAACGTGTCGCTGCCGCACCGCCTATGCCGCAACGACATGGCTTTCATGCGCCACAGATAACAGTTCTACCGGGTTTAGATGCGGAGCCGGTCGAGCTCTTCCAGGACGTATTCCCGGTTGACCCTGGCGCCCTCGGCATGCGGATTGATCTCCAGCGCCGCCTCGAAGGCCTTCAGCGCCTCTTCCAGGCGGTCCAGCTCGACCAGGCAGAGACCGCGGCCCGCCAGCGCGCCGAAGTGCCGCGGCTCGAGAGCCAGAACCCGCTCGATATCCTCGAGAGAACCATCGTAGTCGCCGGCCAGGTAGCGCACCGTGGCGCGCCGGTTCCATCCCTCGGCGTAATCGGGAGCAAGCTGTACGACGGTGTCCAGACGGCCGAGCGCGGCGTCATAGTTCTGGCGCTCCATGGCCCGTGCGGATGCGGCCATGAGGCTGCGCACCGGTTCGTTGTCGGTCTCTGTCCAGATGCGCCAGATACGCGCCTCGATGCGGGTCGCGGCGCGGCGGGACTCCACGTCGCGCAGCTCTTGGAACAGCCCGTCAAGGCGCGGATCGGTCTGATCCGCGTATGCCGCAAGGCTGATCAGCGCGGCGAAAACCGCCGCAAGTATTGCCGTCACTGGTCTCACACCATTAAGTATGGGGCCAAGGGCGGCGCGAGGAAAGCCGCCGAACGAAAAAATGAACGAGCGTGAGGAAACAGCCGATGACCGCCGAATCCTTCTTTGCGCACGACTATGCCGGGGCACGGGACAAATTCCTTTCCGCCCACCGCCAGGTCGGCGCGCGTATCGAAAATTTCAAGAATCCCACCGCCGGGCCCAATGCCGAGACACTGGCCACGGATGTCGCATGGATCGGCCCGGACGATGCTGAGAACGTGCTTCTCACGATTTCCGGCACGCACGGGGCCGAGGGCTTTTGCGGCTCCGGCGTGCAGGTCGGATGGATCGAGACCGGGCTCTACAAGGAGATGCCGGAGAACACGGCGCTGATGCAGGTTCACGCGATCAATCCGCACGGCTTTGCCTGGCTGCGGCGCGTGACCGAGGACAACGTGGACCTGAACCGCAATTTCATCGACCACGGCCTGGGCGACTATCCGCGCAACGAAGGTTATGAGGAGCTTGCCGAGGCGATCTGCCCGCCAGAGTGGACGGACGCCGTGGTCGCCGAATGCGACCGGATCCTGGAGGCCTATGCCGAGAAGCATGGACTTCGCGCGTTGCAGGCTGCCGTGTCCAGCGGACAATACAGCCACGCCGACGGCATCTTCTACGGCGGCCGCGCACCGACCTGGTCACGCACCGCCCTGGAGAAGATCCTGCAAGACTACCTGGGCAAGGCGCGGCGCATAGGCATCATCGACTATCACACAGGGCTGGGGCCGCGCGGATATGGCGAACGGATTTGCGTGCATATCCCCGGCGAAGGCGGGCTGGAGCGTGCCGCCGAGTGGTACGACGGCGATATCACCTCGCCGGTCCAGGGAACGTCGGCCTCGGTGCCCCTGCACGGCGTCAACCTGCTCGGCATCGAGAAGCTGCTTTCGCACGCGCAAACAACGGCCGTCGCCCTGGAATACGGCACCATCGATACGCGCGACGTGAAATACGCCTTGCGCGCTGACAACTGGCTGCACGCGCACGGCCAGCACGAAATGGGCACAGCCAAGGGCAAAGAGATCAAGCGGCGCATCCGCGATGCCTTCTACCAGGACGCGGCCGACTGGAAGGACATGATCTGGGAGCGCGCGGTCGAGACACAGCGCAAGGCGCTGGCCGGCATGAGCGAGAGCTGAGCGCGGAGATATCCGCTCTATTCCGCCGCCGCGGCCCGAGCCGCCGTCTCCAGCCGGCCTTCCAGCGCCTTCGGCAGCGGCCCGCCCGTCGCCCAGTCGAGCAGCATGACCGTGTGCACGACGGGGATATCGGTTGCTTGGGCGATCTGGGCCATGCAGCCGATGTTGCCGGTGGCGACGATTTGCGGTGCGGTTTTCTCGATATGCGCGACTTTGCGGTCGCGCAGCTGCGTGGCGATGGCCGGCTGGGTCAGATTGTAGGTTCCCGCGGAGCCGCAGCAGATATGCGCTTCGGGCACATCCTTCACGGCAAAGCCGGCCGCGCGCAGCAGGCTCTTCGGCGCCTCGCGGATACCCTGTCCGTGCTGCATCGAGCAGGCAGAGTGGTAGGTCACCGCCTGCCCTGTCTGGCGCTCTGGCGCCATCAGGCCAAGGTCCTCCATGAACTCCGCGATGTCCTTCGTAATCTCGGAAATCTTGGCTGCGCGCTCCGCCCAGTCGGGATCGTTGCGCAGCATGAAGCCGTAGTCCTTCACGGTCGTGCCGCAGCCAGAGGTATTGATGATCACGGCATCCAGGCCCCCGCCGTCGAGCTCGCGGGTCCAGGCGGCGACGTTCGCCTTGGCGCTGGCGTGCGCCGGACCTTCCTGGCCCATGTGATGGGTCAGCGCCCCGCAGCACCCCGCGCCCCGCGCGACCACGACCTCCACGCCGTGGCGGTTCAACAGCCGGATCGTGGATTCGTTGATCTCGGGATCGAGCACCTGCTGGGCACAGCCGTTCAACAGGCTGACGCGCGCCCGGCGCGGGCCTTCGGCGGGAAAGATCTGCGGCCGGTCGACGTGCGAGGGCGCCGGCAATCGACGCGGCGCCATCGCCATCATCGCCTTCAGGCGCCCCGGGAAGTAGCCGGCAAGCGGCCGGGCCAACCACGCGCCCATGAGCGCCAGGCGAAATCGCCGCGGATACGGCAGCACGAACGCCAGCAACTGGCGCAGCATTCGATCCGGCAGGGGTCGCCTATAGTTTTCCTGGATATATTTGCGGCCGTGGTCCACCAGGTGCATGTAGTGCACGGTCGCCGGGCACGTGGTCATGCAGGACAGACACGAAAGGCAGCGGTCGACGTGCAGCACCGTCTTCTCGCTGGGCGTCTCGCCGGCTTCCAGCATTTTCTTCATCAGGTAGATGCGCCCGCGCGGGCTGTCGAGTTCGTCGCCGAGCAGCAGGTAGGTTGGGCAGGTCGCGGTGCAGAAGCCGCAATGCGTGCAGGTGCGCAGGATCGCATTGGAGGCCTCGTAGTCCGGGTCGGCCAATTGCGCCAGGGTGAAGTCCGTCTGCATCGCTTCGACTAACCTCTCGTTGCGGCCCGGGTTACAGGCCGGCGTACATGCGCCCGGGGTTGAGCACCCGCTGCGGATCGAAGCCGTCCTTCACCCGCTCGGTGATTGTCTGCAGCGCCTCCGGCTGAGGCTGGAACACCGGCACCGCGCCGCGCACGGCCTCTGGCGCGCGGATCAGCGTGGCGTGGCCGCCGCCCGCTTTTTCGAGCGCCGCGCGGACGCGCTCGTGATGGGCGTCGTCGGCCGGGGGCAGCGCAAGCCAAACGAGGCCGCCGCCCCAGTCGTAGAAAATCTCCCGGCCCTCGATCTCGCCGTCGAGAGCCTGGGCGAACTTCGGCCCCTGCTGCGGCGCCGCCGAGACCCGCCAAACCACGTTGTCGGCCTTGTCCACGAACGCGGAAACATCGCGCACTTCCTTCCAGAAAGCCGTCGAGTTGCGGCTGTGCAACTCCTCCGTCTCGCCGAAACCGGAGAGCACCTCGCGCACTGCGCGCGTGCGATGCTCGACGGACACGGGCGTGCCCTCGATGCGCAGGGCGGTGACCGCTCCGCCCGCGTCTTTCACGTAATCCACCCGGGAGCGCGCCGCCACGGCCGCCGGCAGGTGCGCCGCGCCGGAGACTTCGAATTCCGACATCAGCGCGCGGGTCATCGCCTCCAGGCCCTTGGCGTCCTCGAGCCCGAACACCAGCACCGTGCGCGTCTTCTCGGACGCGGGCAGGACCTTGAGCGTCACCTGCAGCATCGCCGAGAGCGTCCCATAGGAGCCCGCCATCAGCTTGCAGAGGTCGTAGCCAGTGACGTTCTTCATCACCCGCCCG
>JAWVYK010000092.1:0-9904 GCA_033722755.1 Rhodovibrionaceae bacterium
CCCATCAGCTCCGTGCGCACCTGGCCGCGGTCGGCCATCCGATTTTGGGCGACGGCAAATACGGTGGCGACAAGGCGCACCCCGACGACCTGCCGGATCTGCCGGGCCGGCTGCTGCTGCACGCTCGTGAGGTGGCGCTGCCGCATCCGGAGGATGGGACCACGCTGCGTATTGCCGCGCCGCTTGCCGAGCACATGTTAAATGCCTGGACGGCGCTGGGCTTCGATGCGGCGGCGGGCCAGGGCATCTGGCCAGACGAGGAACAGTAGGTGCGCACGCTCCGGTGCTTCGACGGTGGTTGCTTTTTGCCCGGCTTCGTCATAGCCCTGCCAAGATTCAAGCATTAGAGTCGCGAATCATGCACACCGATCTTTCCACGGTTTCCCTCGCGGTTTTCGACGTTGACGGCACCCTGGTCGACAGCCAGCACGGCATCGTCCAGGCGATGGGCGAAGCCTTTGTCGCCGCAAACCTGCCCAATCCGAACCACGCCGATGTGCGACGCGTCGTCGGCCTGAAGCTGGAAAGCGCGGTCGCCCAACTGCTGCCGGAACCGGACTGGGATCTGGCGCATCGCGTGGCGGACCTCTACAGGGACGCCTTCGTCGCCCTTCGCGGTCGGCTGGATTATCACGAGCCGCTTTATCCTGGCGCGCTGGAGGCATTGAAGGCACTGGAACGCTCGGGCATCACGCTTGGTGTGGCGACCGGCAAGAATCGCCGTGGACTTATGATTACCTTGGAAAAACATCGGCTAACCGGGCTTTTCTCTACCTTGAAGACAGCCGACGATGGGCCCGGAAAGCCGGATCCGGCGATGCTGCGCGCGGCGATGAATGAGGTCGGCGCGGCGGCCGAGGAAACGGTCATGATCGGCGATACGGTCTATGACATGGCGATGGCGAGGGACGCTGCGGCGCACGCGCTGGGCGTATCCTGGGGCTATCATGAAACATCCGAGTTGAGCGCGGCCGGGGCCTTGCGGATACTGGAAACTTTTGACGATCTGGCAAAGGCGCTGGATCTGGCAGATGGGGTAAAAGCATGAAACTGAAATGGATTCTGACGGCGCTGCTGGCGATCGTCGTCGCGGTGATCGTCGCCGGTTACATCGCGATCACGCAGATCGATCCGGAAGCCTACCGCGCCGAAATCGAGACGGAGGCGGAAAAGGCAATCGGGCGCAAGCTGACCCTTGCCGGTCCCATGGACCTTAAGGTGTCGCTGACGCCGGCCATTACGATCGAGGACGTCAGCCTGGCCAACGCGTCCTGGGGTAGCCGGGAGCAGATGGTTACCCTGAAACGCCTGGAAGTCGAAATGTCGCTCGTTCCCCTGATTTCCGGCGACATCAAGATCAACCGCATCGTCCTGCTCGAGCCGGACATTCTGTTGGAAGTGAACAAGCAGGGTCAGGCGAACTGGAGCTTCGAGGGCGAGGCGGCCAAGGCCGCACCGAAGGCGGAGGAGAAGCCGGCCGAGGCAACCGCTGAAGGTGGCGAGCCCAAACTGCCGGAGATCACCTCGGTGCGTATCGAAAAGGGGCTCGTGACCTATCGCGATCTGGCCAGCGGCCAGGAAACCCGCCTGGCGCTGGGAGAATTCACCGGCAAGAACAACGGGCTCGGCACGCCCCTCGATATCGCCATTGGCGGCAGCTACCAGGATGTGCCCTTCGAATTCTCTGGTACCGTCGGCGCGGTGACGGCGTTGACGGCGAACCAGCCCTATCCGCTGGATCTGAAAGGCTCGTTCGCGGGCGCTGCTATTGCGCTGACCGGCGAGATCGCCTCGCCGATGTCGGGGCCGCAGCCGTCCGTCGACTTCTCCGTCGAGGGCGACAGCCTGGCCGCGTTCAATCCGATTGCCGGTGGCGGACTGCCGCCACTGGGGCCGTACTCGCTCTCGGGCAAGCTCGGCGGCTCGGGCGATACTTACAAGATAACGGGACTTGCGGCGAAGGTGGGTGGAAGCGACCTCTCGGGCGACGTGACGCTTGCCATGGGCGGCGCGCGACCGGCCATCTCCGGAAGCCTTGCCTCCGAGCTTCTCGACATGGCCGATTTCTCCGGCGAAGAAGGCGAGGGCGGCGAAGACAAAAGCGCCGATGGATCGGGCGGCGGCAAGGACTCGAAGTATGTCTTTACCGAAGACCCACTGCCGCTGGAGGGCTTGCGGGCGGCCGACGTCGACCTCGGCCTCAAGATCGCCAAGCTTCGGCTGGACGAGAAGATGGTGGTGAGCGATATCGACCTGCCGGTGAAGCTGAAGGGCGGCGACCTGGCGCTCGGTCCCGCGAAGGCGGGGATTTCCGAGGGCACGGTCGATCTGAACCTCAATCTCGCCGGCTCGCGCTCCACGCCGACTATGGATCTGGCCCTGGCCGCGGACGGCATCGACTATGGCAAGCTGCTGCGCAAGCAGGAGGTCACCAAGGACGTCGAGGGCACGATCGGCGGCGACATCAAGCTTTCCGGCGCCGGAACGACGCCCCGGTCGATCGCCTCCGGACTGAACGGCAAGGTGGAAATCATCGGCGACGAGGGCGTCATCACCAACAAGCTGCTCGCCGTCGTCTCAGCGGGACTGAGCGAGGTCATGGGCCCGCTGCTGGGCGACGACAAGGATTCCAAGCTCAACTGCGTCGTGGCCCGCTTCAACGTCAAGAACGGAGTGGCCACGAGCAAGGCCATCCTGCTCGACACCAGCACCTTCACGGTGGCCGGCGACGGAAAGATCGACCTGCGCACCGAAGAGCCGGACCTGTATTTCGATACGGAAAGCCGCAAGGCCAGCATCGCCAGCCTGGCGGTGCCGTTCCGCGTGGGAGGTACTCTGAAATCCATCAAGGTCACCCCCGATCCGGTAGGCACGGCGTTGGGCGCGGCGAAGGCAGCAGGCGTGGTCGTCAATCCGCTGGTCGGTCTCGGCGTGATCGTCGCCGAGGAAGCGGCCGGCGAGGAGGAGAATCCCTGCGTGGCCGCGCTGGAAGGCGGCTCGACGGCCGTCCAGGTCGAAGGCGATCAACAGCAGCAAGAACAGCAGCCGTCCACCGGCCAGGGCACGGTCGAGGACGCCGTCAAGGGCGCGACCGAGGGCATCGAAAAGGGCATCAAGAGCCTGTTCGGCGATTGATCGCCTCTGCCCAGGCAGGGCAAGTGCGGAGAGTTTCATGCGACCGCTTAAGCGGTTCTACAAGGACGTCGGCGTTGCGCCGACGCAGGGCGGCGGCTTTACCGTAACGCTCGACGGCCGGCCTATCCGCACACCGGCGCAGAATGCCATTTCCCTGCCGGTCGAGGCGTTGGCCCGTGCTCTCTCCGAGGAATGGGCGGCACAAGAGGAGAATATCGACCCGCACAGCATGCCGCTGACCAGCATGGCCTGCACGGCGATCGACCTTGTCCGCCAGCGCCGCGTCGAGGTCGTTGCCGAGCTGGCAGCGTACGGCCAGACGGAAATGCTTTGCTACCGCGCGGGCGAGAGCGGCGATCTGGCGGACCGGCAGACGGTGGTTTGGCAGCCGCTTCTGGAATGGGCTTCGGTGGAGCTGGGAGCGCGGCTTCTGGCCACCCCGGGCATCCTTCCCGTGCAGCAGCCGGCAGAGGCTCTCGACGCACTTCGCCGGGAGGTGGAGGCACACTCCGACATGGGCCTCGCCGCCCTGGCGGCCGCCATCAAGGCGAGCGATTCGCTGGTGCTTGGCCTGGCGCTTTCCCGCGGACGGATTTCCGCCGAGGAAGCCTTTGCCGCCGCGGAACTGGAGGCGACCTATCAGATCGAGCTGTGGGGCGAGGACGCGGAGGCCACGCGACGCCGGGCGGCGATCCGCCGCGACCTGGAGGCAGCGGAGCGATTTTTCCGGATTCTGACAGCCGAAGTTGCAGGCAACGCGCGTTAGCCGCCGGCAAGGCCGGTCTCCACGACCGGCTGGGCGAGAATCCATAGGCTGCTGGCCGTATAGCCAACCATCAGCACAAGCATCGGATACTGGCTGGCCAGCGCTCGCCGCGGCGTGCTGAAAACCCGCAGGGCAGTGATGTGCGCCAGCCAAACGGCCGCGATGTGGCCGATCACAATGGCGGTGACGGCCGTGTACCAGACCATTTTCGCGCTGACGACGCTGATGTCCATGCGATAGCTGGCGGTGCCGAAGAGGTTCCAGCCGAACCCGAAGGGATCGGAGGCCAGCGGAATCATCAGCTGGCCGGCGAGCATGAAGTAGGAGAGGTAGTGCGCCAAGTGGTAGGCGATGGCGATCGGCATCAGGCTGAGGACAAATTGCCGCGCCGCAAGACCGGTAGACACCTCGTCGCCGCCGGCCCATGCCATTAGCCTGGCGAAGAGCGCATAGACCGCGACGAACACGACGAACGCGCCCAGCAGGCCGGCTGTCGAGAACAGGGCCAGCAGATCCACTCCGGCCGCGCGGAGGTCGATCAGCGTGGCGCGCAGGAACGGCGAGGAGGCCGCCCAATTGATCGCCCAGTTCCAGGCCGGGGTCTCCCTGAAGCCGTCGAAGGACACAGTCGCCAGCATCAGCAGGACGAAGAGCATGAGCGTGGGATGGACAGGCGCGCGGCTCAGCAGTCCGGCGCCGAAAGGCCTGACGACGATCTGCATCCTCTCGCCGCTCTCTTGCCGCCGCCTTGCCGTGAAAGGGCCAAAACGGGCGATCAGCCCGAAGGCCACTGTGAAGGCCTCTCCATTCCTCAGCCAGGTTGCGGCGCCGAACAGCCCCATGCCCGCCAGGGTGACGATGGCGTAGCAGAGCGCCAGCCAGGCGAGGCCGGCGGGTGAATCCGCCCTCTCGGAGACCATCTCGGTCCAGGCGAAACCGGCAAAGAGCAAAAGTGCCGGCAGCACGCCCAGCGCGTCGGGATACCTCAGCGGAGGCACGGGATTGATCCGGCGCAACACCGCAGCCACGGCGCGGAAGGGATTGAGGGCATGCCACAGATCGCCAATCAGCGCCGAGGCGTAAGCGAGGCCGATCCACCAGATGACCCACACGGTCGTGGGCGCGATGTTTTCAAAGGCATCCTGGACGCCGATGAAACCTGCGATCAGGACGAGGAGGAAAACCGCCAGCCCAATCAGCCGGGTCACAATGAAAGCCGCCTGTGCGACTGGACCGAGAAACGGTATGCGGCGCGTCAGATCGAGCTCGAGGCGCGCATCTTCGCTGGGCCGCTTGAGAGCGACGGCGGCGGCTACGAAGGACAGGGCGACGGCCAAACCCGCCCCGCCAAGGTAGAGATCCAGCGGAATAGGCAGGTCGTAGCGTTGCCCGAAGGCGTGGGCCGCCGCGCCGCTCGGCAGGAACGCGGCAACCGCGGCCGCAGCGCCGCCAGCAGTTCTGGTTGGCCACCGCGCCAAATGCATCAGTTCGGATAAATCTCGAGATAGCCGAGCGGACTGTCGTGCCCGCCGCCATGGCCGTGACGCGTCAATGGAAAGCGACCGGCCACCGAGGCGTCGAAGCGCACCACGCCGGCCTCGCCGGCTCCGGCCTCTATGCCGAGATCGTAGCCATGAAGGTGAAGCTCGGCGGGCTCTTCGGTGCTCACGACGATCTCGACCCGCGATCCTTGATTCACCCGCCAGGTGGGCGGGTTTGCCGAGGCCGAAAGGGCCGAGAGGTCGATGGCCACACGCTCTTGCTCGGCGTGGGCAGGGAGTGCGCAAAGCAGCACGGCTGCGAAAACAGCGGCGGCTGGGATACGGAAAAACGGAAACCTTGCGCGGATTTTTTTCTTCCCCTGCGCCATAGGCCCCTCCCAATCCTGAAATAGTGATGGCGAGCCTAGCATTTTTTGATTGCTGAAACGTATTCGCATATAGTGTGGCTAGGCGCCAACAACGGATAAACCGGCGCTTAATCAAAAATACGGAGTGGGATCAACCGGGGCGCTGCGTGTGTGTGTGGCCTGCCGCGGCGTCCATATATAGGGAGGCCCTGAAAATGAAACGGGCATTGCGATTGTGGACCATCGGCGCGTTCGTCGCCGGGCTATTGATGCCGGGCGTCGCGTCGGCCGAAATCCTGGCTCTCGTGAATTACGAGAGCAAGCCGGAAGAAACCCTCAAGGCCTTGAAGATCACTGGACCGCAGGAGCGCGAGGAGGGCCTCGCGGTCATCGATGTCGACCCGAAGTCCGACAGCTTCAACGAGATCCTGATGACCATCCCGCTGTCGCCGGACCTGATGGCGCATCACATCTTTTACGACCGCACCATGACGAAGGCGTATATCACTTCGCTGGGCAAGGGCAAACTTCTCCTCATGAACATGGAGCAGTATCCCTACCGCATCGACGAGATCGATGTGCCCGAGTGTCAGGTGGGCGAGGACGTCATCTTCTCCGAAGACAACAAGACCTGGTATCTCACCTGCATGGGCTCCAACAAAGTTGTCGTGGGCGATGTGGCCACGGACAAGATCACCGACGTGGTCGAAATGCCGGTGCCCTATCCTCACGGTCTTGCGGTGCATACAGGCATCGACCGCGTTCTCGTGACAAGCACGGTCAACGCCGCCGATCTGGGCGACCCGGGCGAGGAGGTCGTTATTCTGCGCAAGAGCGACCACGAGATTCTGGGCACCCACAAGGTGTCGAACAAGCCATCGCCTTCGGGCGAGGCGCCGGTTGAGCTTCTCTTCGTGCCGCGTTCCGACCCGCCCATCGTCTACGTGACCAACATGTACGGCGGCAGCCTGTGGCGCGGTGTGTGGAATGCCGACAAGGAGGACTTCGACTTCGCCGAAGCGCACAACTTTGCGGCGCAGGAGGTCGGAGTGCCGCTCGAGATGTACTTCAACCAGGCCGTCGATACGATGTATGTGACCACCGCCAAGCCCGGTCACCTGCACATCTTCGATATCTCCGGCGATCCGGCCTCTCCGAAGCTGGTGAAGTCGATCGCGACGGCGGAAGGCGCGCACCATGTGGCCTTCACCCAGGACGAGAAGTATGCCTTCGTGCAGAACTCGCTTCTGAACCTGCCGGGGATGAGCGACGGGTCGATCACCGTGGTCGACCTTCAAAAGCAGGAGGCCGTGGCCGTTGCGGATGCGCTGAGCGCTTCCGGCTACAATCCGAACTCGATCGTGCTGTTGCCAAAGTGGAACCATTTCGCCGGCCACTAGGCACCGGTAACGGATAAGCGCTGCAAGGGCCCGCGCAACGCCGCGGGCCCTTCTGCGTTCGGCTATACCGGCCTGGCGCTTCCGCGTAGGCGCCGGCCGTGCTATCAGCCTTGGGAGTCAATAGAGGCCGCGTCCGGGCGTCATTGAACGGCGTGCGGGCCGCGGTGTGGCTGTCTAGACGGGGGAGCGACGTGCAAGACATCATCCGACAACTCGAGGAAAAGCGCGCCAGCGCACGCGCGGGCGGTGGCGAGCGCCGGGTCAAGGCCCAGCACGGCAAGGGCAAGCTCGCCGCGCGCGAACGCATCGAGGTGCTGCTCGACGAAGGCTCCTTCGAAGAGTGGGACATGTTCATGGAACACCGCTGCCACGATTTCGGGATGGCTGAACAGCGCGTTCCCGGCGACGGCGTGGTGACCGGCTATGGCACGATCAATGGACGCCTGGTGTTCGTGTTCAGCCAGGACTTCACGGTCTTCGGCGGATCGCTCTCCGAATCCCACGCCGAGAAGATATGCAAGATCATGGACAAGGCGATGCAGGTCGGCGCACCGGTGATCGGCCTGAACGATTCCGGCGGCGCACGCATCCAGGAGGGTGTGGCCTCGCTCGCCGGCTATGCGGAGGTCTTCCAGCGCAATGTGCTGGCCTCGGGCGTGGTGCCGCAGATCTCGATGATCATGGGGCCCTGCGCCGGCGGCGCGGTCTATTCCCCGGCCATGACGGACTTCATCTTTATGGTTAAGGACACCTCGTACATGTTTGTAACGGGTCCTGAAGTCGTAAAGACAGTCACCCATGAGACCGTCACGGCGGAAGAGCTGGGCGGCGCCATCAGCCACACCACGAAGTCCGGCGTCGCCGACCTTGCATTCGATAACGACGTGGAGGCGCTGCTCGAGCTCAGGCGGTTCGTCGATTTCCTGCCTTGCTCGAACCGCGAGGCGCCGCCCGAACGGCCGACGCACGATTCGGCGGACCGGGAGGAGGCGTCCCTCGACACGCTCGTTCCGCCCGATCCGACGAAGCCCTACGACATGAAGGAGCTCATCGAGAAGGTCGTCGACGAGGGCGAGTTCTTCGAGCTGCAGCCTGCCTATGCCGCCAACATCGTCATCGGCCTTGGGCGTATGGAAGGACGGACCGTGGGGATCGTGGCCAATCAGCCGATGGTCCTCGCAGGCTGCCTGGACATCGATTCAGCGATCAAGGGCGCGCGGTTCGTTCGGTTCTGCGACTGCTTCAACATTCCGATCGTCACCTTCGTGGACGTCCCTGGCTTTCTGCCTGGCACGGCGCAGGAGTGGAACGGCATCATCAAGCATGGGGCGAAGCTGCTCTTCGCCTTTGCCGAGGCGACGGTGCCGAAGGTCACGGTGATTACCCGCAAGGCCTATGGCGGCGCCTACGACGTCATGAGCTCCAAGCACCTGCGCGGCGACGTGAACTACGCCTGGCCAAGCTCGGAGATCGCCGTCATGGGTCCGAAGGGGGCGGTGGAGATTATCTTCCGTCAGGACATCGGCGACGAGGACAAGATCGCCCAGCGCACCGAGGAATACCGGCAGAAGTTCGCCAATCCCTTCGTGGCCGCCTCGCGCGGTTTCCTGGACGACGTCATCATGCCGCACGGCACGCGCCGGCGCGTTTGCAAGGCGCTTGCCATGCTGCGAGAGAAGAAGCTGGAGAACCCCTGGAAGAAGCACGACAACCTGCCGCTCTAGCGACAGGTCGCCGCACTTGGCGTGGGCCTACTCGGTCGCCGTCGCCTCTTTCATGTAGGCGATGATGTCCGCGCGGTCCTGTTCGTCCTTCATGCCCGCGTAGGGCATCCGGTTGCCGGGGATGTAGCCCTTGGGATCGGCCAGGTAGGCGCCGATGGTCTCCTCGTCCCAGACGATGCCGGATTCCTTCATTGCATCGGAGTATTTGAAGCCTTCGACGCTGCCGGCCTCGCGCCCGAAGAGCCCGACAAGGTGCGGGCCCACGCGGTTTTGTTCCTTGTCGACCACATGGCACGCCTTGCACTGGCGATAGAGCTTTTCGCCTTTTTCCGGATCGCCTTCGGCCGAGGCGGTGCCGGTGAATACGCCGAGGGTCAGCGCGGCAGCCGCCGCCAGACCCGTGATACGCATCTTGGAACCGAGCATTCTTTTTCCCTCTCCCTGTGTGGTCGGCCCAAAGGCACTGGACCGAAATTCGACTACTCTTATAGAACATAAGCTAATGGACTGACGCAAGGCACGCCCCGCGTCGTCGCGCCGCACCTTGCCTGTATCCTCCAGTCGCGCAACATTGCTTCCCATGTTTCGATTTCTTTTTTTCATGCTAGCCGCCGCCGTTCTTCCGGCAGCCTGTGCGCCACAGCCAAAAGTCGGCACCGAAGGGCCGGAGACCGCAGTTGGCCACGGCGCCGCGTGTCCGGCTGCCGGCACATGGTTCGCGCCGGCTGAGGGCAGGCAATTGGCGACCGGGGAGGTTCTCGACCGGCTCGCAGACAGCCGGGTCGTCTTGCTGACCGAGTTGCACGACCGCGTGGATCATCACCGTTGGCAAGCCCAGATGCTGGCGGCCCTGCATGCGCAAGAGCCCGATATGGCGGTCGGTTTCGAAATGTTCCCCCGCAAGGTCCAGCCCGTGCTGGACCGCTGGAGGTCAGGCGCGCTCGACGAGGAGGAATTTCTCGAACAGGCGGATTGGTGGCGTCATTGGGGCTTCGACCCTGATCTCTATCTGCCGCTGTTCCACTTCGTC
>JAWVYK010000093.1:0-9858 GCA_033722755.1 Rhodovibrionaceae bacterium
GACTCCGCGCGTATGGCGGACGTTCTGGCGCCGCTGGGATACGTCGCGGCCGACCGGCCCGACGACGCCGACATGGTGATCCTCAACACCTGCCACATCCGCGAGAAGGCCAGCGAGAAGGTGTTTTCCGAGCTCGGCCGGCTGCGCGCGCAGCAGGAGGCCAGAGCCGCGGCCGGCGGGCGTATGCTGATCGGCGTGGCCGGCTGCGTCGCGCAGGCTGAGGGTGAGGAGATCCTGCGCCGCGCGCCTCAGGTGGATATGGTCTTCGGGCCGCAGACCTATCACCGGCTGCCGCAGATGGTGGCCGAGGCCCTGCGCCGCGAGGATGGAGCCCGCGGCGTGCTGGATACGGAATTTCCGGTCGAATCGAAGTTCGACTTCCTGCCCGAGGAACACGCTCAGGCCGGCGCGGCCGCCTTCCTCTCGGTGCAGGAGGGCTGCGACAAGTTCTGCAGCTTTTGCGTGGTGCCTTATACCCGCGGCGCGGAGTTCTCGCGCCCGGCGGCCGAGGTGCTGGCCGAGGCGCGGCGGCTGGTGGCGGGCGGCGCGAAGGAGATCACGCTGCTGGGCCAGAATGTCAACGCCTATCACGGTGCGGGCGTTGAGCCGGCGTCTACCTGGGGCTTGGGCCGCCTCATCCGCGAGCTCGCCGAGATCGACGGGCTGGAGCGCCTCCGCTACACCACCTCGCATCCGCGCGACATGGATGCCGAGCTGATTTCGGCGCACGCCGAGGTGCCTGCGCTGATGCCCTACCTGCATCTGCCGGTGCAAAGCGGCTCCGACCGGGTGCTCGCGGCGATGAACCGCCGCCACACGGCCGACGACTACCGTCGTATCGTCGAGCGCCTGCGCGCCGCGCGGCCCGACCTGGCGCTCTCCGGCGACTTCATCGTCGGCTTCCCGGGCGAGCGTGACGAGGACTTCGCCGAGACGCTGCGTCTGGTGACCGACGTCGGCTACGCGCAGGCCTATTCCTTCAAGTATTCGCCGCGTCCCGGCACCCCGGCGTCGGCCGTGGACGACCAGGTGCCGGAGACTGTGAAGGCCGAGCGCCTGGCCATGCTCCAGGAGCTTCTGGGCGCGCAGCAGATGGCCTTCAACCGCCGCCACGTCGGCCGCAGCATGCCGGTCTTGATGGAGCGCCGCGGCAAGAAGCCGGGCCAGATCATCGGCCGCAGCCCTTATATGCAGGCGGTCCACGTCGAGGCGCCGCCGCGCCTCATTGGCGAGATCGTCGAGGTTGGAATCGCCGAGGCGCATCCCAACAGTCTGGCCGGCGAGGTGGCGACCGGTATGCGCGACGGCCATCCGGGATCTGCCGAGGCCGAGCCGACTTCCACAGCACAGACGAGGGCGTGCGCTTGAGCCAGTCTCCCGACGCGCAGATGACCAGCGGCGAACGCTCCAAGCTGCTGCAGTTCGACGACAACAAGCTTCTGCCGATGCTCTACGGCGAGCACGACCAGAACCTGGCGCGCCTGGAGCAGCTTCTCGGCGTGTCGCTGGCTTCGCGCGGAAACAGCGTGTCGATCACCGGTCCGGCGGACCAGGTGGATCAGGCGGACCGCGCGCTCAGCGCACTCTATCAGCGCCTGAAGCGCGGCATGCAGGTGGACGAGAGCGAGGTCGACGCGGTTGCCCGCCTGGCTCGCACGCGCGCGCCGCGCGCCGGCGGCAAGCCCGCGCAGCGCGGGGCGGAGGCGGTGCACGACACCTCGCTCGAGCTGCGCACCCGCAAACGCCTGATCACACCGCGATCGCCGGGACAGGCAAGCTACATCGATGCGCTGACGACGCACGAGCTGGTTTTCGGCATCGGTCCGGCGGGCACCGGCAAGACCTATCTGGCGGTTGCCAAAGCGGTCACCATGCTGCTTGACGGCGAGGTGGACCGGATCGTGCTGTCCCGGCCGGCGGTCGAGGCGGGCGAGCGGCTGGGCTTTCTGCCCGGCGACCTCAGGGAGAAAATCGATCCCTACCTGCGCCCGCTCTACGACGCGCTTTACGAGATGCTGCCGGGCGAGCAGGTGACCAAGCGCCTGGCGACCGGCGAGATCGAGGTGGCGCCGCTGGCCTTCATGCGCGGGCGGACGCTCTCCAACGCCTTCATCATTCTCGACGAGGCGCAGAACACCTCGCCGGTACAGATGAAAATGTTCCTGACGCGCCTGGGCGAGAATTCGCGCATGGCGGTCACCGGCGACCTCTCGCAGGTGGACCTGCCGCGCGGCGAACGCTCCGGTCTGCGCGACGCTGCCGAATTGCTGGCCAATATCCCGGGGGTCAGCTTCGTGCAGTTCACCGATGCCGATGTCGTACGGCATTCGCTGGTAACCCGGGTCATCCGCGCCTACGAAGCGCGCGATGCGGGCCGCGACAAGGAGGGAGACCTCTTTGGCGAGAAATGAGACCGCGGCCGGCAGGAGAGAGGGAAAACCGCCCTTTTCCGCACGATGAGTGAAGACCCAGGAAGTTGCAGTCCCGACGATCCGGGCGAAAGACCGGATCGTTCCCCAACCCTCACTGAAGACGCCGTCATCGACGTCGCCATGCCGTCGGCGCGTTGGCCGCACGTGCTTCCCGGCGCCGAAGAGCTGTGCCGGCGCGCGGCGCGCGCCGCTCTCGCTGCGGCGGCGGGCGGGCTCAACGCCCGCCACGGACTGGAGGTCAGCGTGGCGCTGGCCGACGACGACACCCTGCGGACCTTGAACCGCGACCATCGGGGCAAGGACCGTCCGACCAATGTGCTGTCCTTCGCCGCCTTGAAGGGCGAAGCGCAACCGTCCGGGAGCGGCGGACCGCTTTTTCTGGGCGACGTGGTGCTGGCCTGTGAGACGGTCGTGCGCGAAGCCGGGGAACAGGGCAAGGCGCCGGGCGATCATCTCTGCCACCTCGTCGTCCACGGGGTTTTGCACCTCTTGGGCCACGACCACGAGGAACCCCGTGAGGCCGAGGCGATGGAAGCCCTGGAGCGGCGGATCCTGGCCGGCCTGGGCGTCGCCGATCCCTACCGGGACGAGCCGGCCGAGCGGGCGGAGGCCGGAGCATGACGAGCGCTGCGGACAAGACGGGCCAGGGCGCCGGACAAGCGGTCCAGCGCCGCACCGGCAACGGCAACGGCAATGGCAACGGCGGCGACTCGGGCGCGCGCAGCGGCGTCCTCGATTGGCTGCGAGGCAAGCTGCGCGGGCGCAACGGCGACAGCCTGCGCGAGACGCTGGAAGAGATCCTCGAGGAGAGCGAGCGCGAATACGCCGATGAATCCGGCGCGCCGATTGGCGGACACGAGCGGGTCATGCTCGCCAATATCCTCAATCTGCGCCGGCTGACCGCCTACGATGTCATGGTGCCGCGCGCGGATATCGTCGCGGTCCAGGTCAACAGCGGCCTGGAGGACCTGATCGCGCTGATGGGCAAGCAGGGCCATTCGCGCCTGCCGGTCTATCGCGACAACCTGGATGACGTCGTGGGTCTGGTGCACATCAAGGACGTGCTCGCCCACGTCGGCGACAAGCGGCGCTTCAAGATGCAGCGCATCACGCGTGACGTGCTTTACGTGGCGCCGTCCATGCCGGTGCTCGACCTGTTGCTGGAAATGCGCCTGGAGCGGGTGCACATGGCCCTGGTGGTGGACGAGTTCGGCGGCATCGACGGGCTGGTCACGATCGAGGACCTGGTCGAGGAGATCGTCGGCGAGATCGAGGACGAGCACGACGTGGCCGAGAGCCCGAAGATCACGCGCCAGGAGGATGGCACGCTGCTGGCCGATGGCCGTATCGAAATCGACGAGTTCGAGCAGGTGGCCGGTGAAATCCTGACCGAGGAGGAGCGCGCCGAGGATATCGACACGCTGGGCGGCCTCGTGTTCACGCTGGCCGGGCGCGTGCCCACACGCGGCGAGTTGATCGAGCATGCCACCGGCGTGATCTTCGAGGTGCTCGACGCCGACCCGCGGCGCATCAAGCGCCTGCGGGTGCGCAACCTGAACGTCCACGCGGCTGCGGCGGAAGACGATGGCTGAGGCGGCGGCCAGCGCCGGAAGCGGCCCGCGCTTCTTGCGCCTGGCCGCAGGCGTAGGCGCGCTGGGCGGCTGGAAGCGCGCGATACTGGCGCTCCTGCTGGGGGCTTTCGCAACCTCGGCGATGCCGCCGCTTTATTGGCTGCCCGCGCTGCTCGTGTCGTTCACCGGCCTTGTCTGGATGCTGGACGGCGCCGATGGACCCTGGCGGCGCGCCTTCGTGGTCTGGGTCTTCGCGCTGGGCCACTTCATCGCCGGCCTCTACTGGGTGGGCATCGCCTTTACCGTCGAGGCGGACAAGTTCGCCTGGATGATCCCCTTCGCCGTTGGCGGGCTGTCCGCCCTGCTGGCGCTGTTTCCGGCGGTGACGGTTGGCCTCGCCTGGGGCGCGGCGCGCAAGCTCGGCTTCGACCGGATCGGCCGCGTCGCCTTCCTCGTCGGCGCCTGGGTGCTTTCGGAATGGCTGCGCTCGTGGGTCTTCACCGGCTTTCCATGGAACCTCGCCGGCGTCGCCTGGTCGTTTTCGCCCATAACCATGCAGGCCGCCTCGCTGTTCGGCGTCTGGGGCCTCAGCTTCATTGCGCTCGCCGCCGCCTGCGCGCCGGCCACCTTCGACCGGGGCACGGGCGGGCGGGCAACCGTATTCACGCTGATCGCGCTGGCGCTGGCCGGCGGCCTGGTGGGCTACGGCGCGTGGCGGCTCGACGAGGCCCCCAATCTTGGCCAGCGCAGCGTCGCCGGCGTCGGCCTGCGGCTGGTGCAGGCGAACGTGGATCAGGACCGCAAATGGCAGGAATCCGGCCGTCGCGAAAGTCTCTCCGCCTATATGGAGATGTCGACGGCCGAGGGCTTCGGCGCGGACGGCCCCGGCCTGACCCACGTCATCTGGCCGGAGACCGCGGTCACCTATTTCGTCAACGAGCAGCCCGAACTGGTGAAGTTTCTGAGCCGCGCCGCGCCGCCCGGCGGCGTGCTGCTGACCGGCGCGCCGCGCATCGAGCGTGCAGAGACCGGCCTGCCGCAGCTCTGGAACTCGCTCTACGCCATCACGCCCGGCGGCAAGGTGATCGCCACCTATGACAAGTTCCATCTGGTGCCTTTGGGCGAGTACGTGCCGTTCCGCGACATCCTGCCCGTCGAGAAGCTGACCTACGGGCGCATGGATTTCTCGCCGGGGCCTGGCCCGCGCCGCCTGGACCTGCCCGGCCTGCCGCCGATCTCCCCGCTGATCTGCTACGAGATCATCTTCCCGCAGGGCGTGGTGCCGCCGGGAACACGGCCGGGAATGCTGCTGAACGTGACCAACGATGCGTGGTTCGGAACCTCGTCCGGGCCGTTCCAGCACTTCGCCAACGCCCGCCTGCGGGCCGTGGAGCAGGGTCTGCCGCTGGTGCGCGCCGCCAACACCGGCATATCGGCGGTGGTCGACGGCTATGGCCGGGTCTGGCAGCGCCTGGGCCTGGGAGAAACCGGCTACATCGATACCCGTCTGCCGGTCGCACTGAAGCCGACGCTGTTCAGCCGGCTGGGAAGCTGGAGCGTCGCTCTCATGCTGGTCGCCGCCGGGGCGCTGGCGATGACGCTCGGCCGCCGGGGATAGGGCGCAGCCGCCGGCCCATCGTTTTCGGAAGGCTGTTGCGGCATTTGCGCAACCTTCAGGCACATTAACCTTGCCGACATGCCCGGGTATGTAGTCCACTGCTGGTGAAGCGATGAGCCCAGCCCAGGGGGTACGCCCGCACCGTGACAGGCCGACGCCGCGCAGCGCCAGATCAGCAGACCGGGAGCGCGGGCGCGCATCCGGTCGACGCCCACGTGGGCCGCCGCCTGCGCGAGCGGCGCACCGTGCTGGGCATCAGCCAGCAGGCGCTGGGAGAGGCCCTCGGCATCTCGTTCCAACAGGTGCAGAAGTACGAGCGCGGGGCGAACCGCCTCAGCGCCGGGCGCCTGTGGCGGGTCGCGCGCGTGCTCGACGTCGATGTCGACTATTTCTTCCACGGCCTGCCGGGCAATCCGGCCGAGGCGCGCCGCCACGGCGGCCTGGGTCAGCCGGAGGCGCCGTTCAATGCGGCGGACAGCGGCGACCTTGCCCGGCGCGAGACGCTGGAGCTCGCCCGCGCGTTCTTCGCGATCGACGACGCCTCGCTCAGCGACCCGCTTCTGGCGATCGCCCGGCGGCTGGCCGAACGGGCGGCGGAGTCGGTGGAGTCGTGATCTCGCTTGACCTGCATACCGGCGCATGCGCTCGCCTGGCCTGCCGGGCGGCGGGGCCGGCACAGCGGAGGCCGGGGGCGTGAGCGGCAAACGACAGCGTCCCGCCTATGGCTGGGGAACCGGCCGGGCCGATCCCGTCGACCTGCATGTGGGCCGGCGCATCCGCGCGCTTCGGCTGCAGCAGGGAATGAGCCAGGAACGCATGGCCGAAGCGCTGGGCGTGACGTTCCAGCAGATCCAGAAGTACGAAAGGGGCAGCAATCGCATCGGCGCCAGCCGCCTGTTCGACGTCGCGCAAGCCTTGGATGTGCCCGTCAGCCACTTCTACGCCGGCTTTGACGAGACCGCGCTCGAGCCCAGCGACGAGGCCCGGCCGCGCGATCCCGGCGGATTGTCGGAGGCTGCGGCGGGCTACGACATTTCCTCCCGCAAGCAGACGCAGGCCCTGGCCTTGGTCGAAGCCTACTACAGCCTCGCCGACGCGCAGTTGCGCCGGCGGCTGTTCGACATGACACGCGCCCTGGCCTCGCCCGCTGCGCGTCGGGAACGGAACTGACAGGCTGGCAATTGGCCGGCCGTAAATGCGCCGGGTCGGAGGAACGCCATTCGGGCTTGACGCCTTCGGTCCGACTCTCTTAAGTGCGCCAGTTTTTCACCCACGCAGACTCCGGACGGCGGCCGGGCAGGCCGCCTCTGCAGTGGGGGCGGCAACGACCCGGTCGAAGGTCGGGACAAGCAAGCAGGAGCGAATACGCGTGCGAAAAGGCGATTTCCTCTTCACCAGCGAATCGGTCTCCGAGGGACACCCCGACAAGGTCTGCGATCGCATTTCGGATGCCATCGTCGACACCTTCCTCAGCCATGACCCGGGATCGCGCGTCGCGGCCGAGGCGCTGGCGACCACCAACCTCATCGTGCTTGCCGGCGAGGTTCGCGGGCCGAAGGAGGTTACGGGCGAGCTGCTGGAGGAGGTGGCTCGCCAGGCGGTGCGCGACATCGGCTATGAGCAGGGCGGCTTTCACTGGCAGAATGCGGAGGTTTTGAACTTCCTGCACGAGCAGTCCGCCGACATTGCACAGGGCGTCGATGCGGCCGGCAACAAGGACGAGGGCGCCGGCGACCAGGGCATCATGTTCGGCTACGCCGTCGACGAGACCGAAGCGCTTATGCCCGCGCCCATCCACTTCTCCCACAACATTCTGAAATCGCTGGCCGAGGCGCGCCATTCCGGGGCCGAGCCGGGCCTCGGTCCCGACGCCAAGAGCCAGGTGACGCTGGCCTACGAGGACGGCAAGCCGGTGCGCGCCACCTCCGTGGTGGTCTCCACCCAGCACCGCGAAGACCTGTCGACCGACGATGTGCGCGAGCTCGTGCGCCCGCATGTCGTCAACGTGCTGCCGGACGGCTGGATGTGCCCGGAGGAAGAGTTCTTCGTCAATCCCACGGGGCGATTCGTGATCGGCGGGCCGGACGGCGACGCCGGCCTGACGGGCCGCAAGATCATCGTCGACACCTACGGCGGGGCCGCTCCGCACGGCGGCGGCGCCTTTTCCGGCAAGGATCCGACGAAGGTCGACCGCTCGGCCGCCTATGCCGCACGCTATCTGGCGAAGAATATCGTCGCCGCCGGCCTGGCCCAGCGCTGCACCATCCAGCTTTCCTACGCCATCGGCATATCGCGGCCGCTTTCCGTCTACGTCGACACGCAGGGCACCGGCCGCGTGGACGAGGGTCGGCTGGGCCTGCTGCTGCGCGAGATGATGGACCTCTCGCCCCGCGGCATCCGCGAGCATCTGAAGCTGAACCGGCCGATCTACGCGCGCACCACCGCCTACGGCCACTTCGGCCGCCCGGCCGAGCCCGACGGCGGCTTTTCCTGGGAGCGTCTCGACCTGGTGGACGATCTCAAGTCCGCCTACGGCGCCTGAGAGGGCGTGCCCGCCGGCCGCAAGCCAGCCCGAAAGCGGCGCGACGAGGCGCGGCCGGCGCCCGAGGAGGGCGCGCCGCGCGGACTGACCACGGGCCGACGACAGGGCCGGCCGTTGCGCCCGGGCCGCCGGCGCCTGCTCGCGGATCTGCTGCCGCGCGTCAGGATCGAGGTGCCGGAGGAGGGCGTCCTCGACCCGGCAAGCCTGTTCGACCGGCCCGTCGATGCACTGTGGCTGGAAATCGGCTTCGGCAGCGGCGAGCACCTTGCCTGGCAGGCCGCGCAGAACCCCGGCGTGGGCATGATCGGGGCCGAGATGTTCCTGAACGGCGTCGCCGCGGCCCTCAGCGAGATCGAGGCGCGCGGCCTCGACAATCTGCGCATCCTGCCCGACGACGCGCAGCCGCTTCTGGCTGCCCTGCCGCCGGCCTCGCTGCATCGGGTGTTCATCCTCTTCCCCGACCCCTGGCCCAAGGCGCGGCACCACAAGCGGCGGCTGATCCAGCCTGCGACGCTCGACCGGCTTGCGGCGGCCATGGCCGACGACGCGGAGCTGCGTCTGGCCACCGACGATCCCGGTTATCTCGTGTGGATCCTGCGGCATCTGCAGGCGCACCGGGCCTTCACGTGGACCGCACGCAGGGCCGATGACTGGCGCCGCCGTCCGGCGGACTGGCCAGAAACCCGCTATGAGGCGAAAGCGCGCGCTGCCGGGCGCACGCCCGTCTATCTGCTCTATCGCCGGCGGCCACGCGGCAAGACAAGCGAGGGCGAGGGCGAAAGGGCCGGCGGCGGGCCAACGGCCTGAGCGCATACCCTGGCGCAAGTCCCGGGGCATTCCTATATCCGAAAAGCCAAGAAAAGCCTTGCGGACGGGCGCGCGGCGGCGATACATTCCGCGCCAAGCCATAGGGCTTGGCGGGATGACGGACGGTCTTGCAGGGATCGGATGTCGCTCGCCGGGTCACCGAAAAAAGGTGGGCCTCGGGCCCACTTTTTTATTACCGCCAGGGCTCTGAGCTGAGAGGAGTGCGGGCGATGGCAGCGAGTGCGGAGAATGCGGCTGAGACAAACGCGACCGGCGGCTCCAAGACCAGCGAAGGAAAGGCCGCCGAGATCGAAGCGCTGATCGCCCCGACGCTGGCGGACATGGGCTACGAGGTGGTGCGCATCCTGCTGTCGGGCGACCGCCGCGCGAAGCTGCAGATCATGGCCGAGCGCAGCGCGGACGGCCGCATGGACGTCGAGGACTGCGCGGAGATCAGCCGGGCGGTCAGCGCGCTGCTCGATGTGGAGGACCCGATCGCTGGAGCCTTCGTTTTGGAGGTCTCCTCGCCGGGGATCGACCGGCCGCTGACGCGGCTTAAGGATTTCGACCGCTTCGCCGGCTTCGAGGCGAAGCTGGAGCTGGCGGCGCCGGTGGAAGGCCGACGCCGGTTCACAGGCCGGCTGCTGGGCACCGACGGCGACGCGGTGAGACTGGACGTGCCGGAGGGCGAGCTTCGGGTCGCCTTCGCCGATATCGGCAAGGCGAAGCTGGTGCTGACCGACGAGCTTCTGGCTGCGCACGCGCCCAAGGGCGACTAGCCGGCGGGCGATTGGAACACGGACGAACGTTTGAACGAGGATTGACGGCGCAATGGATACGGCAACGGCGTCACGCGCGGAATTGCTACAGGTGGCCGACGCGGTCGCC
>JAWVYK010000094.1:0-9755 GCA_033722755.1 Rhodovibrionaceae bacterium
ACTCCCACACCCGGCCCGCACATGCCCTCATCCATCAGAAAAGCCGTTTTCCCGGTCGGCGGCCTCGGCACCCGCTTTCTGCCCGTGACCAAGGCGCTGCCGAAGGAAATGCTGCCGGTGGTCGACAAGCCGCTGATCGAATATGCGGTGGACGAGGCGCGTGCCGCGGGCATCGAGGAGATCATTTTCGTCACCGGCCGCGGGAAGAGCGCCATCGAGGACCACTTCGACTATTCCTACGAGCTCTCCGACCTGCTGCGCTCGCGCGGGAAGACGAAAGAGCTCGCTCAGGTCGAGGCCTCGATCCTCAAACCCGGCAGCATTGCCTACACCCGCCAGCAGGAACCCATGGGGCTTGGCCATGCGGTCTGGTGCGCCCGGAACCTTGTCGGCGACGAGCCTTTCGCCGTGTTGCTCGCCGACGATCTTGTGCTCGCCGAAACGCCCTGTCTGAAACAGATGATCGAGGCCTACGAGGAGGTCGGCGGCAATATCGTGGCGGTGATGGACGTGCCGCGCGAGCATACCAGCCGCTACGGCATTCTGGATGTGGTCGAGGACGACGGCCGCCTGGCGCGCGCCAAGGGCCTTGTGGAAAAACCGAAGCCCCAGGACGCCCCGTCCACCCTGTCGATCATTGGGCGCTACATCCTCGATCCGGCGGTCATGCAGGCGCTGGAATCGCAGCAGGCCGGCGCCGGCGGCGAAATCCAGCTGACCGACGCAATGGCGCGCACCATCCGCGACGTGGCCTTCCACGGGCTGCGTTTCGAAGGCCGGCGCTTCGATTGCGGCGACAAGGCGGGCTTCATCGAAGCGAACCTCGCCTTTGCGCTGCGCCATCCCGACATCGGCCAGACGGTGTCGAAAATCCTCAAGGAGTTCGCGGGCAGCTAGCCGCCTGCAGCAATCGGACATCAGGGAGGGCCTGCCATGCGCATCGCCATGATCGGCACGGGCTATGTCGGCCTCGTCTCCGGCGCGTGCTTTTCCGAATTCGGCACCCAGGTGATCTGCGTCGACAAGGATGCCCGGAAGATCGAGGCGCTGAAGCGCGGCGAGATCCCCATTTACGAGCCCGGACTGGAAAACCTCGTGCGCAGCAACGTGGAGGCAGGGCGGCTTTCCTTCGGGACCGATCTCGCTGAAGCGGTCGCGGAGGCCGATGCCGTCTTCATCGCCGTAGGCACGCCAACGCGGCGCGGCGATGGTCACGCGGACCTGACCTACGTCTTCGCCGCGGCGCAGGAAATCGCCGGCGCGCTCGACGGAGAAACCGTGGTGGTCACGAAATCCACCGTACCCGTGGGGACCGGCCGGAAGGTTGAGGAGATCATTCGAGAAACCCGGCCGGAGGCCAAGTTCCATCAGGTTTCGAACCCGGAATTCCTGCGCGAAGGCTCGGCGATCAACGATTTCATGCGCCCCGACCGGGTGGTGATCGGCGCGGAGAGCGACTACGCGCGCGAGGTGATGCGCGCCCTCTACCGACCGCTTTACCTGATCGAGACGCCGATCATTTTCACCACGCTGGAGACGGCCGAACTCACCAAGTACGCCGCCAACGCTTTCCTGGCCACCAAGATCACCTTCATTAACGAGATCGCCGACCTCTGCGAGGCGCTTGGCGCGGATGTGCACGACGTGGCCCGCGGCATGGGGCTCGACGGGCGCATCGGCCGCAAGTTCCTGCACCCGGGGCCGGGCTACGGCGGCTCGTGCTTCCCGAAGGACACACTTGCGCTGGTGCGCACGGCGGAGGAGGCGGGGGCGCCAGCGCGCATCGTCGAAACCGTGGTCTCGGTCAACGACGCGCGCAAAGCGGCTATGGCCGAGCGGATCATCGCGCACTGCGGCGGCGATGTTTCGGGCAAGACGCTCGCCCTGCTGGGGCTCACCTTCAAGCCGAACACCGACGACATGCGCGACGCGCCCAGCCTGGCGATCGTGCCCGCCTTGCAAGCGGCGGGGGCGAAATTGCGCCTCTACGATCCCGAAGGCATGGAGGAGGCGCGCAAGCATTTCACCGATGTCGAATGGTGCGAGGACGCCTACTCGGCGATGCGCGATGCGGACGGCGTAGCCATCCTGACCGAGTGGAACGAGTTTCGCGCGCTCGATATACGCCGCATGAAGTCGGCGCTGAAGTCACCGGTGATGGTCGATTTGCGCAACATCTACGAGCCCGGTGAGATGCGCCGGGCCGGATTCAGCTATATGGGCGTGGGCCGCGGCACGCCGGTGGAGACCGCCGCCGCACCCGAGCCGAAGCTCTAGGGGAGGCTGATACGTCATGGCCGGTCACCGCTTCGATCCCAGCATCCTGCGCGAGTACGACGTGCGCGGCGTTGTCGGCAAAACGATCACGGAGGAGGACGCCTATCATCTGGGTCGGGCTTTCGGCACCGTGCTGGCCGGCGACGCGGGATCGGACGGCGGCAGCGTGGCGCTCGGCCGCGACGGCCGGGTCTCCTCGCCAGGGATCGCCGGGGCCGTGGCGCGCGGGCTTGCCGACTGCGGGCTGGAGGTGCGCGAGATCGGCGTCGGGCCCACGCCAATGCTCTACTACGCGGGGGCCACGCTCGGCGTGACCGGCGCGGTGATGGTCACGGGGTCGCACAATCCGCCGGATCACAACGGCTTCAAGCTGGTGCGCGGCGGGCGCTCCTTCTTCGGCTCCGACATCCAGGGCCTGGCCGAGATCGCGACCGATGGCGCTTATGCAGACGGAAATGGCGAACGCAGGAAGACCGAGGTCTTCGACGATTACATCCAGCGCATTGCCCGCGATTACGATGGCGGTAAGGGCTTGAAAGTCGCATGGGACGCCGGAAACGGGGCGGCGGGCGAGGCGATGAGCGCCTTGAGCGAGCGCCTGCCCGGGCGGCATATCCTGTTGAATGCCGAGATCGACGGCACGTTCCCGAACCATCATCCCGACCCCACCGTGCCGGACAATCTGGCGCAACTCATCCAGACCGTGTTGGACGAAGGCTGCGATCTCGGTGTCGCCTTCGACGGCGATGGCGACCGGCTGGGCGCCGTCGATTCCCAGGGCCGTATTCTCTGGGGTGACCAGTTGCTGCTGCGCCTGGCGCGCGACGTGCTGCGGGAGAGCCCCGGCGCCAAGATCATCGCCGACGTGAAGTCGAGCCAAATCCTCTTCGACGGCGTCGAGGCCGCCGGCGGCGAGCCCGTCATGTGGAAGACCGGGCATTCGCTGATCAAGACCAAGATGCACGAGGAAGGCGCTCCGCTGGCCGGAGAAATGAGCGCGCATATTTTCTTTGCCGATCGCTACTATGGCTATGACGACGCGCTCTATGCCGCGGTGCGCCTCATTGGCGCCATCGACCGCTCGGGTGAGAGCCTGGCAGCTTTCCGCGATTCCTTGCCGGATCTGCTAAACACGCCGGAATTGCGCTTTCCCTGCGCCGAAGACCGCAAGTTCGCGGTGATCGACGAGGTCCGCCAGCGTCTTTCGGAGAGCGACGCGGAGGTGGTGGCCATCGACGGCGTGCGCGTGCGCACCGAGGACGGCTGGTGGCTGCTGCGCGCCTCGAACACGCAGGATGTGCTGGTCGCGCGCTGCGAGGCAAAGGATGAGGCGGGACTGAAGCGGCTTGCCGCGGAGTTGACCCGGCAACTCGAGGAGAGCGGAGTGGAGGCGCCGGACCTCTGAACCTATATGGGTACGGCCAAAGGCTTCTGGGAGCGCCGAACGTCCGCTATGTCGCTATTCTTCTACGGAACCTTGCTGGACGAAGACGTGCGCCGGCTGGTCCTCGGGCTGTCGCGCGCCGAACGGCTGGAGCTGTGCCCCGCGCGGCTCTACGGCTTTCGCCGCGTGCAAGCCAGCGTCGGCGACTACCCGATCCTGAAACCTCAGCCAGGTGCAGCCGTGGACGGGGCCATCGCCTTCGATCGCTATGCCTGGACTGACGGCGAATCGGTCCGGGCGCTGGACCGCGCGGCGCTGGCCCGCATCGCGCACTTCGAGGGGGATGAATACATGCTGCGCAAACGGCCAGTCTGGCTGGGCGACAGGGATTGGACCGAGGCTTGGATTTTCCTGCCGACGCACGCGCGCTATGTGACGCGCAGGCGCTGGGATCTGGAGCGCTGGCAGCGCCGCTCGAAGCCGGGCCTGATGCCCTATTTCGCCTGGCTGATGCGTCAGCCTACGATCGCCCAGATCGGTGCGGCGGATGTGCCGTGGCGTCTGCGCCGGCGCAGCCGTCAGGTCGCCGAAAAAATCAACGTGCCCGTCCCGCAGGCGGAGAGAAAAAAGGCGGCGGAGTAGCACTCCGCCGCCTTTCCTCGCGAGATCGTCTACCCCCCACTCTCGGACCCCGCGGTGTGTCTCCAATGCGCAAGCCGCGCGGATCAGTTCATCGCCAGTTCGACCGGCTTGCCGATGCGCATCGCCAGGCAGTCGCGGCCCTGCGCCTCGAGCAGGCGACAGGCTTCGCGCGCGTGGCTTTCGCTCAAGCCGACGAGCCGGGCGCGGAAGATGGGCCCGCGCTGGCCCGCGACCTTGCTGACCAGAACGCGCGTGTGGCCGAGGAGATGCGGCACCTCGCTCGCCGCGCTCAGCGCCATGCGCTCAGCCGGTGCGTGCTGGCGATAAGCGCCGACCTGCACGCCCCAGGCGCCATCCGCCCAGTCTTCGGACGGCGGAATGTCCATACCGGCCGGACGCGCCGGCGGGACCGGCGTCTCGGTCTGCAGACTGGCGACCTGATAGCTTTCATTCAGGTTGATGTTGAGCTTCACCGGCTGCCCCGCCGTCTGCTGTGCCGTGGCCGTGGCGCCGCCGTTCAGCGTGTCGAGGGCCGCCAACGCAACGATGGCCGCCGGTTTGCGCTCAGGTAGAGGCGGCTGCGCAGCCGGGGCCAGGCTGGCCACCCGAATGAAGCCGCGGTCGAGCAGCGATTTGATGTGCCGATCCCTGGACTTCGCGGTTCTCCCGCCGAAGACAACCGCGATGAGGCGGCGCCCATTGCGCTTGACGGAGGCGGCGAGGTTGAAGCCGGAAGCGCGGATATAGCCGGTCTTGATCCCGTCCGTGCCGGAATAGTCGTCCAGCAGGTTGTTGTGGTTCTCGTAGGTGCGCCCGCCATAGCTGAAGGAGGTGCGCTTGAAGAACTCGTAGTACTGCGGAAAATCGCGGATCAGCGCGAGCGACAGCGTCGCCATGTCCCGCGCCGTCGACAATTGCCGGCGGTTCGGCAGGCCGGATGCGTTGCGAAAGGTCGTGCGCGACATGCCAAGCTCGCGGGCGCGCTCGGTCATCTTGAGGCCGAATTTGAATTCGGTGCCGCCCAAAGCCTCGGCCAGAACCACGGCGGCGTCGTTGGCCGACTTGGTCACCAGCGCCAGGATGGCGTGCTCCACCTTGATCGTGGTGCCGCGCTTCAGCCCGAGCTTGGAGGGCGTCATCCCGGCGGCGCGCGCCGAGACGGGCAACTGCGTGCCCAGGCTGAGCCGGCCCTGCTCCAGCGCCTCGAAGGTCATGTAGAGCGTCATCATCTTTGTCAGCGAAGCCGGATAGTTTCGCGTGTCCGCGTTCTTCTCGTGCAGGACCGTCCCGGTCTCGGCGTCGATGACGATGGATGCATAGCGCGCCTCCGCCGACTGCGGCAGAGCCGCAACGGAGATCAGAAACGCGACGACGGCGAACGCGCCGAAAATTCGGCCGCGCGCCTTGCGAGTCCTGTGTGCGCCCCCCTTGCCGGTGCCTTCAAAGGAAGCGGCGGCATCTTCCCCTATGCCGCCTGCTTCATGTTCGCACCCGCTTATTAAAGCGCCAACCCGTCGAATTATCCCCCGAAGCAAAGCTTCCCCCTTAAAGATGCGTTTGAAGCTCCTGATTCATAACAAAACTTACTGTAAGCCGGCGACTCTGTCCAGTTTAATGACAGCTTATTTGCACAGAGGTTAACATGCCCGCGGAAATCTGCACGCGTAAGTTTTGCTGGAAGGAGGGCGATTTTGCCGTTGATGTTCAATCAAATGGAACGGTCGAAATTTGGCGACGAGGGTGCATCGGCGCGTTTGGCATGGGCTGCAGGCCTTGCGCGCGGCATTGTTCTCGGCATTGTGCTGGTGCTGGCGGCCTGCACCTACAAAGGCGGCGCCGACAAGCCCGCGACGTTCAAATTCACGTGGTTCAGCTATGTCAACGGCGACGACATCCGCCGCCAGTGCACCGCGGAGACGATTTTCCGAGCCCGTTTCGTTTATAACGGCAGCTACAATCATCAGCTTCGCAGCTACGACGTGGTCTCCGACGGCGTCGGCGGCGCCTATGTGGTCGCGCGCGCCATGTCGGGGAACAACCTGACCCAGTTCCTGCGCGAGCTCTCGGTCGACGCCTGGGGCTGGAAGAAGTCAGAGGCGAAGCTCAACGAGGCCGCCTTCGAGACCCTCAAGACTAGGTTCCGGGAAAGCGGCGTCTATGGCGCCGCGCCGCGGGGCTTGCGCCTGGAGTCGGACCGCTACTACTGGACGTCGGTGGTCTGCCAGCACGGCGAGGTGTCGTTCAATGCCTGGCAGTATCCCTCCGAACGCTTCGCGCAGTTGACCTTTCCCAAGGCGTTGCTGGCTGCCGACAACACCGGCGTGGCCTTCCGCGAGCCGCGCGAGCTCGACCCGCTGCGACGGCCGAAGAAACAGCAGTCGCCGCGCGCCGGCGACATCACAGGACCCTATTTCGAGTTGACGGTGAAGGAAAACGGCCTGGCCGACCTGGGCGGCGTGTTCCGTTAGTCGTCCTTGATGACCGAAAGGCGCTTGCCGCCCGGGCCCTCGACTTCGAGTCCGCCGGGCACCAGCGCCTCCATCCACGGGCCGTCCGGCATCGAGGTGACGAGCTGCTTGATGTTCTCGTTCCACCAGATGCGCTGGTCGCGCAGGTCGTCGTAGTCGTAGTTGATCTCGCGCCAGATGCCGTCGCGCACCAGATAGGTCAGCATGTCGACCGGGAAGCCGACGTCGGCGGAGGCGACGCGCGTGGAATCGAACGACAGGTAGGCGACCTTCAGCGCTGTGGCGATATCGGTGTCGGGCGTCAGGGTGCGGTCCAGCACCGGCTTGCCATAGGCGGTCGCACCGATGGAAAGATAGGGCGTGCGCACGTCCACCTCGATCCAGTTGCCTTCCGGATAGACCAGATACATCGACGGCTCGCCGTCGCCCGAAAGCTGGCCGGCGACGATGGTGTGCAGGTTGAAGTCGAGCTTCGAGGCCTTGAGCGTCGCCTTGTCCTCCTTCGCCACACGGCGCAGCGCTTCGGCGTAGGTGGACACGGCCTCCAACATGTTGGGCTCGCGCGACGAGAACTCGTGGCGCCAGGCACGGTCGAAATAGGCGAGCGTCTTATCGCGTACCGAGCGCAGGCCGGAGGTCATGATGCAGATCTGCCGGTCCCAGCTTTCGCCGTGCAGGCTGACCTTGCGGGCGTTCGAGACCTGGGCGCCGCTGGTGACGCGTCCGTCGGCGAGGCAGACGAGCCCGTCGCGCACCTTGATGCCGAGGCAGAACGTCATGGCAAAACCCCTCTCCGCTTCCTATATGCGGCGGTGACCGTTTCCCGGGCGGCCCCAACTCCGCTTAGGTCGGCGCCGCGCAATCGCCGCTGCAATCTGCCACGCGCTGGGCCGCCGATCTACGAAAACCTGCGGAAACGGGCGCTCTCGACAAAAATGTTGCACTGCACAAAAATGGCTTGACAGGCCCGCAGGAATTCTTATGTTTAGGTCATGCTGCACTGCAGCAAAAGGAATTGCAGCGGTTGGCACGGTCCATCGAACACGGCCGCCGCGATATCGAAGATGAAAGCCCCTTGAGGGCCTTCGATTGAGAGCGATGCAAGTTTGAGCGCCAACCCAAACGAGGAGTGTTGTTATGAGCACGCAGAAAAAGACGACCCAGAACGCAACGAAGACCGCGACCGAAGCCATGAAGCCGGTCGAGGAAGCCGTTACCAAGTCGAAGGAGCAGTATGAGGCCGTCGTGAAGGCGGGCACCGATGCTGCCACCAAGAACTATGAGACGGCCGTTCAGCAGGCCCAGGAGCAGATGGAGAAGGCCTCCAAGGCCCTCTTCGGCGGTTATGACGAACTGGCGTCTCTGAACAAGGACAACATGGACGCTTTCGTGAAGTCCTCGAACATCTACGCCAAGGGCTTCGAGAGCCTGTCGAAGGAGATGATGTCCTTCGCGCAGTCCGCGATGGAAACCAACCTGGCGACCGTCAAGGCCTTCGCTGGCGCGAAGACCGTGCGCGAAGTGATCGATCTGCAGGCCGATTATGCCCGCAGCAACTTCGACAAGACGCTGGCCGAGAGCGCCAAGCTGACCGAGATGTCGGTCAAGGTGACGAACGACGCAATGGAGCCGATCCAGGGCCGCGTGAACGTCACCGTTCAGAAGATGCTGAAGCCGGTGGCCGCGTAAGCCAGGCTTAAGCCCGCGCTTCCGGGACGACCGGAAGCAGGCTGATAAATCGAAGAGGGCTCGGCCCAATGGGGCCGGGCCCTTTTCCTTTGCGCCGGGTGACACCATCTCGCATTGGGGCTTGGCTGCAAGCGGCTCGGCCCCCCGCGGGAATCTCTCGACGGGCCGGGCCTCGTCGATGGGCTTAGTCCCTGTTAGGTATGTTAAATTACTGCTTGGGGGCTTTCCGTGCCGGCAGGATTTCCAATATCATTGGGGATGTGAGGAACCGGATGACACTCTTGCTTGTGCCGTGTGAGGCGACGGCCGATCAGGAACCAGAGCACCCGGATGCGCTCTGGTGGGACGGCGGTGCCGTGATGGGCGACGACGACAAGCGCGACACGGGCGGCGGCTCTTCGACGGGTGTGGTCGTCAAGACACGGGCGAAGACCAAAAAGCCGTCGATGTACAAGGTCCTCATGCTGAATGACGACTACACGCCTATGGAGTTCGTTGTGCACGTGCTGGAGAAATACTTCGGGAAGAACCGCGAGGAAGCCACGCAGATCATGTTGCACGTGCATCGTCGGGGGGTAGGGATTTGCGGCGTATATACCTACGAAGTGGCGGAGACAAAAGTAACGCAGGTGATAGACTACGCCCGCAAGCACGAACATCCTCTTCAGTGCACTCTGGAAAAGGAATAGCCGCAACTCATGCTCTCGGCCAATCTGGAACAGACTCTTCATCGTGCTCTCGGCTTCGCGAACGAGCGGCGTCATGAATACGCCACTCTGGAGCATCTGCTGCTCGCGCTGACCGAGGATCCCGATTCTGTCGCCGTGCTGCGCGCCTGCGGCGTCGAACTCGACCAACTCCGTGCGGAGGTGGCCGATTACCTGGACAACGAGCTCAACGCGCTGATCACAGCCAGCTCCGAGGACGCCAAGCCGACGGCGGGCTTCCAGCGCGTGCTGCAGCGCGCGGCCATCCACGTCCAGTCGTCCGGCCGCGAAGAGGTTACCGGGGCCAACGTGCTGGTCGCCATGTTCTCCGAGCGCGAGAGCCATGCCGTCTACTTCCTGCAGGAGCAGGACATGACGCGCCTGGACGCGGTGAACTACATCTCCCACGGCGTCGCCAAGGCCCAGGGCTTCGAGGAGGAGCGCACGGTCGACGGCACCGACGAGGACGCGCAGGCGGAGAAGGTCGTGCGCAAGGGCCACGAGGCGCTGGACGCCTACTGCGTGGACCTGAACCAGAAGGCCGAGGACGGCAAGATCGACCCACTCATCGGGCGCGAGGCGGAGATC
>JAWVYK010000095.1:0-9623 GCA_033722755.1 Rhodovibrionaceae bacterium
GCCACGCCGCGCGCATCCAGCGCCGCCTTCATGCGCTCGTAGACCAGCCGTTCGTGGGCCGCGTGCTGGTCGACGATGACAATGCCGTCGCCGGTCTGGGCCACGATGTAGGTGCCGTGCAGCTGGGCGCGCGCCGCGCCCAGGGGATGCTCGTCCGCCGGCGCGGTTTCGCTCTCGTCAAAGCCGCCGGCCGCCTGGTCGTCCGCTCCGGACTCGAAGCTGCGCGCCGCGGGCGCCGCTGGCATCCCGGGAAGCGGGGCGTGATAGTCTGCCGCGGCCTCGGCCATGCCCCGGGTCATCGGCGCCTCGGGCCGGTAGACGTAGCCGAAGCCGCGCCCGGGCGGAACGCCCCCCTGGCGCTGCTGCGAGAAGGCCCCCAGCGCGGCCTGGGAAACGGTCGTGGAGGCGCGGTGGCCTGCCCCTGCAAGCGCGTGTTTGCATGCGCCGACGATCAGGCCGCGCACCAGCGCCGCGTCGCGGAAGCGGACCTCCGCCTTCATGGGATGCACGTTCACGTCGACGGCTTCCGGCGGCATCTCCAGGAACAGGGCGACGAGCGGATGCCGGTCGCGCGCCAGGAAGTCCTGGTACGCGCCGCGAATCGCGCCATAGAGCAGGCGGTCCTTCACCGGCCTGCCGTTGACGAAGAGATACTGGTGCTGGGCATTGCCACGGTTGAGGGTCGGCAGCCCGATGTAGCCGGTCAGGCGCACGCCCTCGCGTTCGGTGTCGATGGGCAGCGCGTTGTCGCCGAAATCCTTGCTCATCACTGCGGCCAGGCGTTTGAGGCGGGCCTCGCCCGACGCGCCAGCGACCGCCGGCAATCTGAGAACGCTGCGGCCGTCGTCGCCGAGCGTAAAGCCGATCTCCGGATGCGCCATGGCGAGCCGCTGCAGCGTATCGCTGGCGTGGTTGAGCTCCGTGCGCGCGGTTTTCAGAAACTTCAGCCGCGCCGGCGTCGCGAAGAAGAGGTCGCGCACCTCGACGCGCGTGCCGGAATTGAGCGCCGCGGGCTCGGGGGCATGCTTCCTGCCGCCTTCCACGCGGATGGTCCAGGCATCGCCGGCCCCGGCGGCCCGGCTCGTCACGGTCAGGCGCGATACGGCGCCGATGGACGGCAGCGCCTCGCCGCGAAAGCCCAGCGAGGTGATGCGCACCAGGTTGTCGTCGTCCAGCTTGGAGGTGCAGTGCCGCTCCACCGCCAATTCCAGTTCCTCGGGCGTCATGCCGCGGCCGTCGTCGGCGACGGAGATGAACGCGCGCCCGCCTTCGCGCAGGCTGACGTCGATTTGCCGCGCGCCCGCGTCGATGGCGTTTTCCACCAGTTCCTTGACGGCCGAGGCCGGCCGTTCGACCACTTCGCCGGCGGCGATTCGGTTGACCAGGGTGTCGGGCAGGCGTCGCAAAGTCATGGCGTCAATCCGCTCCCTTCGCGCTTTTCGTCATACGCTCGCGGGTCAGCTTCTTGCCATCCTCCACGGCGGGCTGGCCGTAGGCGTCGACGCCCAGCAGTTCCGCTGCGATCGCCGTCTCCAGCATGAAATGCATGAGCAGAGCACCCATCGCCTTGGAGTCCAGCCGGTCGGGAACGATCTCGCGCACCGGCCGACCGCTGCGCACCAGCGTGGCGGCCGTCGCACGCGCCTCGGCGTCCAAGAGATCGCCCATCTTGCGGCCGGACAGATAGGCAAGATCCGGATCGTCGACGAAGGTCGGGTCGATCTTCGGCCCCTGCCCTGCGGTATCCATTCGGATCAGCGTGAACATCTTGTCGCGCGGACCATCCAGGTAGAGCTGAAGCTGGCTGTGCTGGTCGACGGTGCCCAGCGCGCGGATCGGTGTCGTGCCGGTGCCGTCCTTGCCCAAACTTTCGGCCCAGAGCTGGCGGTACCAGAAGCCGAAGTCCCCCAGCCGGTCGATGTAGGGCATCAGAACGCTCTGCGTGATCATGCGCTCGCGAAGCAGGCCGACTGCAATGCAGGCGCCCACGGCGGGCGCACTGTCGCGAATCTTCCCTTCGAGGGCGGCGTCCAGCACCTCCTCGGCGCCCTCACGCAGCGATTCGCCGTGGATTCCCGCCAGCGTGGCGGGAACCAGTCCCACCAAAGAGAGCACGGAGAAGCGCCCCCCGAGATCCGGGTCGTGCGCCATGAACGGCAGCGAGTAGCTTTCCGCCAGTTTCCTGAGCGGGCTGGGCTTGTCTTCGGTGATCACCAACACCTTGCGGGCCAGCGCGTCCTCGCCGATCGCGGCGACGAGAAAATGCAGGCAGACAGCGAACTGGCACAAGGTCTCCGCCGTGCTGCCGGATTTCGAGATCGCGATGATGCCCGTGCGCTCGGGATCGAGATCCTCGAACAGCGCCTCGAAGCTGTCGGGGTCAATGTTGTCGAGGAAATGCAGCCGCGGCCGCAGACGGCTGTGCTGCCGGCCCCGCTGGGTAAGCGAGACAAGCGTGCGACCGCCCAGCGAGGAGCCGCCCGTGCCCAGGACGAGCACGTCGTCGAAGCCGTCGCGGAACGCGCCGGCCGCCGCCTCGATGGCCGAGAGGTCCTCGCGCTCTGCCGGCAGCGCCAGAAACGGCCGCTCCTTCTTGTGCCGCAGGTCGCGGAGACGAGCGGTCGCGTGATCGGCCTGTTCCAGAAGCCGCTCGAAGGCCTCGTCGCTGAGGCCGCCCTCGCCCACGCGGCCGGCGAAGCAGTTTTCCGTGATGTGCTGGTAGACCATACGCGGGCGCCCCCGTGATCGCAGGCACCGGAAAACGGCCCGGTGCGGCGGATAGCAAAGGCTAGCAAAGCGCGTCCGAGTCCGGGAAGCACCGAGACGGCGCGCCGGAGCGCGTTCAGGCCTTCGGCATCTCCTCGACCCGCTCGGCCATGGCGTAATCGCGGATCACCTCGGCCACGCAGATGCGAAAGTCCGCGAAAATCTCCCGCTTGCCGAGGTTCTGAGCCATCTGGTGGCCTGCGTGCTCTCGCCAGGCCTTGACGGCCTCCTCGTCGCGCCAGAACGAAAGCGATAGGTACTTCCCGGGCGTATTCAGGCTCTCGAAGCGTTCGACCGAAATAAACCCGTCGATACCCTCGAGTTCCTTGCGCAGCTCAGCGGCGAGATCGAAGTAGGCGGGTGCCTTGCCGTCTTGCATCTCGACCTGGAAGACCACGACGATCATTGGCTTTCCTCGTGCGCTGTTGCCTCACATGCCGGACGCGGGCGTAATCGGCGATCAGCTGCCCTTGCCGTCGGCCGCCGGGAGCTCGACCGTCGCTTCGACCCCGGCCGGCTTGCCGACCACGACCACCGAAAGCTGATCCGGCTTCAGCAGCTCGGCGGCAACGCGCCGCGCGTCCTCTAGGCTGACCGCTTCGATCAAATCATTGCGGCGGTTGATGTAGTCGATGCCGAGATCCTCGATCTGCACGCCGACGAGCAGCGAAGCGATCGAATCCGTGGAGGTGAGATTGAGAGGGAACGAGCCGGTGAGGTAGGTCTTGGCATTCTCGACCTCCTCGGCGCTCGGACCTTCTTCGGCCAGCCGCCGCCATTCCTCGCGAATGACCTCGAGGGAGTCCTTGACCCGGGCGTTGGCCGTGCCGATCCCGCCCATGACCATACCGGCGTGGTCGAGGGTGCGCAGATAGGTATAGACGGAATAGGCGAGCCCACGCTTGTCCCGGATCTCCTCGAAGAGTCGCGAGGCGAAGCTGCCGCCGCCGAGAATGTAGTTGACGATGGAGGCTGCATAGTAGTCCGGATCGCTGCGCTTCAAGCCGGAATGCCCGAAGACGACGCTGGACTGCGGCACGTTCATTTCGTGGACGCCGATCTCTCCCGCCCCGGCGACGTCGGCCTCCGGGATCTCAAAAGGCTTCGCAGATGCCGGAAGCGTCGCAAAGGCGCTGTCGAGTAGTGGTTTCAACTCCTCCGGCGTTATGTCGCCGGCTACGCCGATCAGCAGCCGGTCGCGCGCCAGCCGGTCGGCGACGAAGCTCGCCAGGTCCTCGCGGTCGATGGCCTCGATGCTCTCCGGATAGCCGTCGCTGGGCACGCCATAGGGATGATCGGGAAAGACCAAGGCATAGAAGGAGCGCCGGGCGATCGTGCCCGGATCGCTTAGGTCGCGGGCCAAGCTGGACAGAATCTGGCTGCGGATGCGCGAGACAGGCTCCGGGTCGAACCGCGGCGCGGTGACCGCCAGCCCCATGAGCTCGAAGGCCTTTTCCCGGTTTTCCGTCAGCGTCTGCAGGGTGCCGTAGAGACCGTCCTCGCCGGCGCTGAAGGAGAGGTTGATCGAGCGTTCCTCCAGAGCCGCGCGGAAGGCCTGCGAGTCCATCTCGCCCGCGCCCTCGTCGAGGAGAGAGGCCACCATGCGCGCCAGGCCCGACTTGCCCTTGGGGTCCAGGGCGGCGCCCCCTTCGAAGGCGATCCGCACGGAGATCACCGGATTGTTGTGGTCCTCGACAAGCCAAGCGGTGACGCCGCTTTCACTGGTCACCTCCTGAATGTCGACGGCGCCGGCCGGAAGCGGCCGAAACAGGAGGAACACCACGGCCATCAGCACCATGGCCGCAAACGGCGCCACAGCCTTCGGCCGGTGGTTCGGTTTGGCATGGAAGATCATGCGCCTGGCCTTTCCGTTTCTTGCGCTTGTGTTCGCGTCCTCGACACGCGCGCGCACATTAACTCGTAGGGTCCGGCAGGAGGATCGAAGTCACCGAGCGCTCCTCGCGCAGCACCGCGCGGGCGGCGGCTTCCACGTCCTCCCGGCTGACGGCTTCGATGCGCTCCGGCCAGGCCTCGACGTCCTCGACGCTCTGGCCCGTGGTCAGCGCCCGGCCCAGAATGCGCGGCGCGGCGGTCAGGGAATCCCTCGCATAGACGGCACCGGCGCGAAGCTGGTTCTTTGCCTTCTCCAGTTCTTCGGCGGTGACACCGTCGGCCAGGAGCGTCTCGATCTCCGCCCTGAGCGCGGCTTCCACCGCCTCCGGGTCCTGGCCCGGCCGCGGGATGACATAGAAGCCGAATGTCGCGAGATCGAGCGAGTCGGGTCCGTACCAACTGCCGGCGCCGGCCGCGATCGCCTGCTGGATGACCAGGTTCCGATACAGCCGGCTGGTGGTGCCGCCGCCCAGGATCTGCGAAAGCACCTCCAGCGCGTAGGCGTGCTGGCTCTCGCCGCGGACGTAGCTGGGCGCCAGATAGCGAATGCCGATCTGCGGCTGCTGGACCCTGGGGTCTTCGAGCACGACGCGACGCGGCGCCTGATGTTCGGGCTCGGCCACGCGCTTGCGCTCCGGCAGTGCGGCGGGCTCCAGCGGGCCGTAGTAGGTCTCCGCGAGCCGGCGCACTTCCTCTGCCGAGACGTCGCCGGCGACCAGGAGGATGGCATTGTTCGGCGCGTACCAGGTCTCGTAGAACTCCAGCGCGTCCGCTGTCGTCAGCCGGCTGACCTCGTGCTGCCAGCCGATGACCGGGATGCCGTAGGGATGATGCAGAAAGGTGGCCGCCTGGGTCATCTCGCTGAGCCGCGCGGCCGGCTGGTTGTCGACCCGGCTGCGCCGTTCCTCGAGCACCACATCGAGCTCCGGAAGCGTGACCTCGTCAGTGAGGACGAGATTGGCCATCCGGTCGGCCTCGTGCTTCATCACGAGTTCCAGGCGGTCCCTGGCGATCGTCTGGTAATAGCCGGTGTAATCCTGGCTGGTGAACGCGTTCTCGCGACCGCCATTGCGCGCGATGATCTCGGAAAACTCGCCAGGCGCCAGTTTTTCCGTGCCTTTGAACATCAGATGTTCCAGGAAGTGCGCGATGCCCGATTTGCCCAGCGGCTCGTCTGCCGCGCCAACCCGATACCAGACCATGTGGGTCACAACGGGGGCTGTCCGGTTCGTCACCACGACCACCTGAAGACCGTTGTCCAGGGTGAAGGTTTCCGGGTTGAAGACGCCGGCGCGCGCGGGAAGCGCAGCGGCAACGGAAATCAGGCAGGCCGCTGCGAAAACGCCCAGCGCTCGCAGCCTGCGGTGGCCCGTACCTGCGCAGGCGGCCCAAAAGGATGTCAAAAGCAGCATCGAGATTGCGACTCCCGGTCGATTGCCCACTCACCCGTGCGCACGAGCAAGGTATTGGCCGCGCGGGCGCCCTTGATATGGCGCGCGATTGTGGCGGTGCAAAGGCCGGATTTGCACGCGCCGAAGCAGTGGCCGCGGCCTTGGGCGGCGGCGGCCATTCATTGGGTGGCCGACGGCGGGCGCCGGGCGATCAGAAGATGTCTTCGAAGATCGCCTTTTCCTTGCGCTCGATGCTCGGTGTCTCGCCCTCGGTCGAGGGTTTGCCGAGCGCCGCGTTGGCCCGCAATCGCGCAGCCTCCGCATCCGCATCGACGATATCGCCCGCCGGCGGCGCGTCGCGCCAGAAAATCAGCGCCTCGACGAAGGAGTCGCTCTCCTCCGCGATGGCGTCCGATTCCCGGTTGACCACCTGACGAATCTCCGGATTGGCGTTGCCGGCATTCGCGCTGGCCAGGAACGCCTTCTCGCCCTGCGAGCGTTCGTCGCTCATCGACTGGATCTGCTGGCTGCGGTTGTCCGTATTGCGGAACACCGCCTGCCTGGCCTGCTGCTGCGTCGTGCCTTCCTGCGGGCGCGTCGCGCCGGGCTGCGGCGGGCGCAGCTCGAACTCGGGCGGAATCGCCAGCGGGGCGCGGGTCACGACCCGGAATTCGTCCGGCGGCTGCTTGGTCAGGCCCAGTTGCTCTTCAACCGTCGAACAGGCCGCCACCGCCAAAGCAAAGGCGGCCAGCAAAACCAGTTTCGGAAACGCGTTTCTTGTCATTGCGTTAATGGCCCTCCCCAGATGAAGACCCGGTTTTACCTCCACTGCGGTTCATCAGCAAGCCGTCTGCGGCAATCAGGACGGCGCCCACGACGATGCCGCAGTCGGCGACGTTGAACGCCGGCCAATGATACCCGAAGGCATGGAAATCCAAAAAATCTACCACCGCGCCCAGGGTCACCCTGTCCACGGCGTTGCCGAGCGCCCCGCCGATGACCAGACCGATGGCGAGCGCCGTCATTCGGTGATGGACGCGGCGCAGCCAGATTCCCATGGCCACCGCCACGACGACCGCGAGTGCGGCAAGCACCAGGGGCTGCCACTGCGAAGCGGCGGCATTGTTGAAAAGGCCAAAGCTGACACCGCGGTTCCAGACCAGCACCAAATTGAAAAAACCCGTCACTTCGAGTCGGTCGGCGGTAGAGAAATTCTCCAGAATCAACCACTTGGTCGCCTGGTCCAGCAGAAAGCAGGCCGCCGCGAGCTTCAGCCCGTAGCTGAAGAAGCGGCCGTGCGCCGACTTCGGGCTTTCGCCGGTTTCAGCCACGCTACTCGGCCGCCAGACCCAGATTGACGACGGCATCCGCACAGCGACTGCAGGTGCCCGGCGCGCGCGAGTCTTCGCCGACCTCCTCGAGCACCTTCCAGCAGCGCCCGCAACGCTCGCCCCTGGCCACATCGGAGACGACGCCCACGCCCGGCACCTCTTCCAGGCGGTAGGCGTCCTGCGGCGGCTCCTCGTTCAGCAGCGTGGTGCCGGAGGTGATCACGACCTCCGCCAAATCGACGTCGCGCACCGCCTCATAGAGCGCCGGTTCGGCCACGTAGACGGTGGGATGGGCCTGCAGCGAGGCGCCGATGCGCTTCTCCGCGCGCTCCAGCTCCAGAGCGCCGGTAACCACCCGGCGCACCCGGCGCACCTTTTCCCACTTCGACGCCAGCGCATCGTCGCGCCATTCCGCCGGGACCTCCGGGAAGAGACGCATGTGCACGCTCTCTGGCTGCTTGCCGCGGTGCAGCCACGCTTCCTCGGCGGTGAAGCACAGAATCGGCGCAAGCCAGGAGGTCAGACAGTCGAAGACCGTGTCCATCACCGTCCGGCAAGCCCGGCGCCGCGGCGAGTCCGCCCGGTCGCAGTAAAGCGAATCCTTGCGCACATCGAAGTAGAAGGCGGAAAGGTCGACGGCGCAGAAGGTGTGCAGCGCCACGTAGATATCATTGAAATCGAAGGCCTCGACGCCGCGGCGGACGATCCCGTCCAGCTGCGCCAGGCGATGCAGCACCCAGCGCTCCAGCTCGGGCATCTCGGCCGCCGGCACCTTTTCCGACTCCTCGAAGTCCGACAGCGCGCCCAAGAGATAGCGCAGCGTGTTGCGGAACCGGCGGTAGGCGTCGACCTGGTGTTTGACGATCTCCTTGCCGATACGGATGTCCTCCGCGTAGTCGGAGGACGCGACCCAGAGGCGCAGGATATCCGCGCCGTTCTGCTCCATGATGTCCTGCGGGGCGGTGACGTTGCCCAGCGACTTGGACATCTTCAGGCCCTTTTCGTCCAGCGCGAATCCGTGCGTGAGCACCGCCTCGAACGGAGCGCGCCCGCGCGTTCCGGCGGACTCCAGCAGCGAGGTGTGGAACCAGCCGCGATGCTGGTCGGAGCCCTCGAGATAGAGGGATGCCGGCCATTGCAATTCGGGCCGCGCCTCAAGCACGTAGGCATGCGTCGAGCCGCTGTCGAACCAGACCTCGACCACGTCGGTGGCCTGTTCGAAATCCTCGGGATCGTAATCGTTGCCGAGGAAGCGGCTGGCCGGACTGGTGAACCAGGCATCGCCGCCTTCCTGCTCGAAGGCTTCGGCCACGCGGTCGATGACGGCCTGATCCTGCAGCGGTTCGCCCGAACGCTTGTGAACGAACAGCGGCAGCGGCACCCCCCAAAGCCGCTGGCGGGAGACGCACCAGTCGGGGCGGTTCTCGATCATCGCGCGCAGCCGGGTCTTGCCGGCGGCGGGCACGAAGCGCGTCTCGTCGATGGCTTTCAAGGCCTTGTCGCGCAGGCCGTTGGCCTCCATCGAGATGAACCACTGCGGCGTGTTACGGAAGATGAGCGGCGCCTTGGAGCGCCAGGAATGCGGATAGCTGTGCCTGAGCGAGCCCTTGGCGAGAAGCCGGCCGGAATCCGCCAGCGCCTTGATGATAGCGCCGTTTGCGTCACCGTCCTTGCCGTCCTGGGTGTAGACGGTCTTGCCGGCGACCAGCGGCACGTGGTCCATGAACACGCCGTCGCCATCCACGGTCTGCGGAATCTCCAGGCCCTTTGCGCGGCCCAGGGCGTAGTCGTCGGCGCCGTGGCCGGGGGCGATGTGCACGAAGCCGGTGCCCTGATCCATGGTGACAAACTCGGCCTCGTAGACCGGCACCTCGAAGGCATAGCCGCCATCGGCTTCGGAATGTCCGCGGAAGGGATGGGCCAGCAGCGTGCCGGTCATCTCATCGCCCTTCAGTTCGGCCAGCACCTCGTGCGACTCCACCTTGGCGTCCTGCAGGAACTGCTCCAGCAGCGCCTTGGCGACGACGACGCACTCGCCGGCTTCCACGCGGCTGCCTTCCACGGGCTCATTCAGACGGACAACGGCATAGGTTTCCTCTGCATGGCAGGCGACTGCCCGGTTGCCGGGAATGGTCCAGGGCGTGGTCGTCCAGATGACGACCGACGCGCCTTCGAGGCTGGGATGCGCGGCCTCGACGACGGGAAAGCGCACCCAGATCGTCGGCGACTTGTGCTCGTGATA
>JAWVYK010000096.1:0-9551 GCA_033722755.1 Rhodovibrionaceae bacterium
CCCAGAAAGCTACGGCTTGGTGGTCGACAGTTCGCCCGGCCTCGCTTTCGTAACCCTTATAGAAACGCTCGCGGCTGCCGAGGCCTCCGGCTTCCAGGTCCGGGCGGCTGAAGCGCCAGCAGCGCGCGCAGAACCATCCGATGTCCGACATGGGATCGCCCCAGTCGCAGAACTCCCAGTCCAGGATCGCGGCCAGCCCCCGCTCGTTCAAAAGCAGGTTTCCCGTGCGGAAATCCTGGTGCACCAGCACCACCTCCCCTGCCTCCGGAGCGTGCATCTCGGCCCAGCGCAATCCCCACTCCAGGGCCGGCCGGGGCTCGCCGAGCTCGTCGAGATAGCCGCGCAGCTTGGCCACCGCGGCCAGAGCCGGATTGCCATCGGGCGGCGTAAGGAAATCCAGGTCCGCGCGCGGCGGGCGAATGGTGTGGATACGCGCAAGCTCCCGACCCAGGCGCTCCACCAGGGCTTCCCGGTCGCCTCCTAGATTCTTGTCCTTCACCACCTTCGGGCCCAGCGCCACGCCGGGGATAAAGCGCATGACGTAAAAGCTGCGGCCGATGATCTCCGGGTCCTGGCACAGCCAAAGCGGTTCCGGCACGGCAACGCCGGCCTTCTCTGCGGCGCAGAGCAGCGCATATTCCTGTGCGCGCGACAGGCTGACGGAAACCTGCGAGGGCGCATCGCTTCGCAGCACCAGTTTGACGGTGCCGTCCCATGGCCCCCCGGAAAACTTCACGTCGAGACGCCAGTTTTCCTGGATCGCGCCGCCGCTGAGCGGGCGGGCTTCCACAATGTCGGCCGCCTTGGCGCCGGCATGCTGCGCCAGGAACCGGGCAAGCGCCTCGTGGCCTGCGATCAGGCTCTCCTGTTCCTGTCTCACGGCCAACTCCAGAAATCCTGCCCTTCCTTCAGGAAGAAGCGGGACAGGACCATCTTGTGAATTTCCGACGCGCCGTCGACCAGGCGTGCCTGGCGGGCGTAGCGGTACATCCACTCGAGCGGCGTGTCCTTGGAATAGCCGAGCGCCCCGCAGAGTTGGATGGCCGTGTCCACCGCCTTGTGCAGGGTCTCGGAGACCTGGACCTTGGCCATCGAGACCTCTTTGCGTGCAAAATCTCCCTGGTCGAGCTTGTAGGCCGCCTTCATCGTCATAAGCCGGCCCACCTCGATCGCCATGGCGGCCTCGCCCAAGAGCCACTGGACGCCTTCATGTTCGGCCAGGGTGGTGCCGAAGGATTTGCGCTCGTCGACATAATCGCCGGCGATCTCGAGCGCGCGCTTGCTCATCCCCAACCAGCGCATGCAATGGGTAAGGCGCGCCGTTCCCAGGCGGATTTGCGTGACCTTGAGGCCGTCGCCCACCTCCAACAGGCGGTTCTCGTCCGGAATTTCCAGGCCGTCGAATACCAGCTCGCAGTGACCGCCGTGCTCCTCGGGCCCCATGATCGGGATGCGCCGTTCGACTTTCCAACCCGGTTGGTCGCGGTCGAACATAAAGGCGGTGAGGCCCTTGCGCGTGTCGTTGCTGGTTCGCGCGATCAGGATGAAATGCTGAGCTTCGCCGGCGCCGGTGATGAACCACTTGCGGCCTTCGACGACCCACTTGTCGCCCTCGCGTCGCGCCTCGGTCAGCATGGCCGAGGGATCGGAGCCGGCCCCCGGCGCCGGTTCCGTCATGGCGAAGCTGGAGCGAACGCGGCCATCCACGATGGGCTGCAGCCAGCGCTCTTTCTGGTCCTCGCGCCCTACTTTGTTGAGGACGATCATATTGCCGTCGTCGGGTGCGGCGCAGTTGAAGCAGACAGGCCCGAAGATGGACCGGCCCATTTCCTCGTAGCACGCCGCCATGCCCACGACGTCGAGGCCGAGCCCGCCCAGCGCCTGAGGCATTTGCGGCGCCCAAAGGCCCGCCTGCTTCACCTTGGTGCGCAGTTCCTCGAGCAGGTGCGGGCGGATGTTTTCATGCTCGTCATAGCTGGCCGGGTCGGCTTCCTGGGGCAGGATTTCGTCAGCCACGAAATCGCGGATGCGCCGTCGCAGTTCATCGACGCCCGGGGAAAGGGTGAAATCCATCTGCGCGTATTGCCTCTCTTGCTTGCGGGTTTTCCGGGCCGGGCGTCACAACATGGCGCTCTGGCCGCCGTCCACGACAAGGACACTGCCCGTTATATAACGCGATGCGTCCGACGCGAGGAGGATCAGTGCCCCGTCCAGATCCTCTGGCTCGCCAAAGCGGCGCTGCGGCACCCGTTTCTTGAGGGACTGGCCCGCCTCGCCTTCGAGGAATTCGCGGTTGATATCGGTCACGATGTAGCCGGGCGCCAGTGCATTGACACGGATGTCGTGGCGCGCCAGCTCGCCGGCCAGCGCGCGCGTCAGATTGACCAGCCCGGCCTTGCTGGCGCAGTAGGCCGGCACCTGGCCGGTGCCCGCCAGGCCCAGGATGGAGGCGATGTTGACGATGCTGCCGCCGTGGCCGTGCCGGGCCATGTGCCGCGCCACCTCCTGCGCCATAAGCCATGCGCCCGTCAGATTGGTATCCAGAACCTTCTGCCAGTCCGCCAGTTCGACCTCCAGCGCCGGCGCGCTGTGCGCCACGCCGGCGTTGTTCACCAGAACGGTGATGGCGCCCAGCTCCGTCTCAACGGCCTCCACGCAGCGTTTGACGGAGGCCGAATCGGTGACGTCCAGCTCGAACGCCATGGCGCGCCCATCGAATGCGGCGATCTCCTCGCAGAGCGTGCTCAAGGCATCGACCCGGCGCGCGGCCAAGCCGACCCGTGCGCCGTGCTGCGCCAGAGTTTTTGCCAGGTGACGGCCAATGCCGCTTGACGCTCCGGTCACGAGCGCGGTTTTTCCTGACAGGGTGAAGATCGACGAACCGGGTATCTGATCGCTCATGATCTGCGCTTTCTTATCCGCTTGACGGCTGCTGCCGGCCGCGACTCACGCGGGCTGGCCGGAGCGGAAGCCCATGACCTGGATCAGCCGGCCGTTCTCCGGCGCGTCTCCGAAGGGCGGTCCGGCGGAATGCCAGGTCCAGGGACGGTACAGGATAAACCGGTTGAACCGCATGGGAACCGTCATCAGCCGCTCCCAGCAGTCCGGATCGTTGCCCTCCGCCTCCATCAGGCTGTTGATGTCGTCGTGCCCGTAGGCCTTGAGATCTTCGATGGTCAGCGGCGTGCGGTCGGAATCCATGCCTTTGTGGCGGTAGAACTCCGTTCCGCCCTGGCAGTGCTCCGGCAGTGTGAGATAGATGACTCCGACGACACGCAGGTGGCTGGGGTCGGCGTGCACCATATAGCGGCTGGTTTCGCCTTGCAGGGTGATGCGGAATTTGCCGTGCGTCGACTGCGGGTGCATGTCGCCCACCACCGGCTCGCCGAAGAAGTGGGACGCCAGCCGATCGATTCCGGCCGGCGCAAATTTCTCAACCGAATTGCGGCCCGGGAACCTTTGACCCGGTATCTCCTGATAGTCGGCCTTGAGTGCGGCAGCGCGCACAGCCACCGGGTCTTCGTAGAAGTCGTCGAGGATCGTCAGCGAATTGTGCATCAGGTCTCCCTTGCCGGATGCCAAGGTTGTTTGGCTGCTCCCGCCTGTCTCGTTGGTGTCGCCGAGAGCGCTACAGCTTTTTCGCCTCGTCGCGAAGCACGAATTTCTGGATCTTGCCCGTGGAGGTCTTGGGAAGTTCGCAAAAGACGATGGTGCGCGGAATTTTGTAGCCGGCCAGGTTCTCCCGGCAAAAGTCGATGATCTCGTCGGCCGTGGCTTCTTGCCCCTTTTTCAAGGTGACGAAGGCGCAGGGGGATTCGCCCCACTTCTCGTCCGGGCGCGCAACGACGGCCGCTTCCAGCACCTTGGGATGCCGGTAGAGCGCTTCTTCGACCTCCAGAGACGAGATATTCTCGCCGCCGGAGATGATGACGTCCTTGGAGCGGTCCTTGACCTCGGCGTAGCCGTCCGGGTGCACGACGGCGAGGTCGCCGGTATGGTAAAGGCCGCCGGCAAAGGCCTGCTCCGTCGCCGAAGGGTTCTTCAGATAGCCCTTCATCACCGTGTTGCCGCGCAGCATCATCTCCCCCATCGACTCGCCGTCGGCGGCTACCGGCTCCAGCGTCTCCGGATCGCGAACCGACATCTCCTGCATGGTCACGTACTTCACGCCCTGGCGCGCCATCTTGCGCGCCCGGCCGGAGAGGTCCAGCTCGTCCCAATCGCTCTGCCACTCGCAGATCGTCGCCGGGCCATACGATTCCGTCAAACCGTAGAGGTGCAGCACACCGAAGCCTGCGTTCTCCATGGCCTCGATCACGGCGCTTGGGGGCGCTGCGCCGCCGGTCGCGATCTCGACGTGGTGGCTGAAAGCACCTTTCAGATCCTCGGGCGCGTGGGCCAGCACGGTCAGCACCACGGGCGCTCCGCACATATGGGTGACCTTGTGTTCCCCGATCAGCGGATAAATCACCGCTGGGTCGACCTTGCGCAGGCACACGTGGGTCGCACCGGCCGCGGTAACGGCCCAGGTATAGGTCCAGCCGTTGCAGTGGAACATCGGCAGCGTCCAGAGGTAGACGCTGTCGGGCCGGAGGTTGAAGGCAATGAGGTTGCCGAGCGCGTTCAGGTACGCGCCGCGATGGTGATAGACGACGCCCTTGGGATTGCCCGTCGTGCCGCTGGTGTAATTGAGACAGATCGCCTGCCACTCGTCATGCGGCATCGTCAGATCGATGTCGGGCTCGCCGCTTTCCAGAAAATCCTCGTACTCGATTTCGCCCAGGCGCTCGCCGCTTTCGGCCAGGGGGTCGTCGTAGTCTATGACCAGCGGCGGTTCGGCCATGCGTTCGAGAGCCTGTGAGACGGTGGGCGCCAACTCCTTGTCGGCGATCAGCACCTTTGCCTCGCCGTGCTCCAGAATGAAGGCGACCGTCGCTGCATCCAGGCGCACATTGATGGCGTTGAGCACCGCTCCCGTCATGGGCACGCCATAGTGAGCCTCCAACAGCGGCGGGACGTTGGGCGCCATGACCGCAACCATGTCCCCCTTTGAAACGCCATGTTTGGTCAACGCCGAAGCCAGTCGGCGGGCGCGCTCGAAGAACTGCGCATAGGTAAATCGCTGCTCGCCGTGGATCACAGCGGTCTTGCCGGGATAGACCTCCGCCGAGCGCTGCAGGAAGGAAATCGGCGTCAGAGGGGTGAAATTGGCCGGCCGGCGCCCCAACTCCTGCTCGTAAATATCGACCTGTTCGGCCTTGTCGGACCGGCTGGCATCCATCTTGGCTCCTCCCCGACGTCGGTGGGTCGGCAAGTGCGCGCAGCGGACCCACAGCTTTTCGTGATTTGCCTTCAGCTTGTGTCCTGCTCCATGAATGGGTCAAGGATCATGCGAGCCACTGGCGCGGCTGCGAACGGAAGGACGAGACATGCAAATCGATATCTTTTCAGACACGATCTGTCCCTGGTGCTACATCGGAAAGCGCCGTCTGGAACGCGCGCTGGCCGAACGCCCGCAAGAAGACGTTACGATCCGCTGGCGCGCCTTCCAGCTCAACCCGGACATGCCGGCCGAAGGCATGGACCGTCAGACCTATCTGGACGTCAAGTTCGGCGGCCGGGAGAACGCCGACCGGGTCTACGACGCCGTGAAGCAGGCCAGCGCAGAGGAGGACCTTCCCTTCCGCTTCGACAGGATCGTTCGCACGCCGAATACGCTGGAATCGCACCGGCTGCTGCGTTTCGCCGCCGAGCGCAAGCGCCAGGACGCCCTGTTGGAAAAGCTTTTCGAGGCCTATTTCGAACAAGGCCGGGATATCGGCAGCCACGAGGTTCTGACGGAGTTGGCTGTGGATGTCGGGCTCGACGGCTCGGAGGTGAAAGCCTTTCTGGAAAGCGACGAAGGCCGCGAGGAAGCAGCGGCGGAGGACCAGATGGCCCGCCGGCACGGCATTCAGGGCGTGCCCACTTTCATTTTCAACGGTCGCTATGCGGTCTCCGGCGCGCAGCAGCCGGAGGTCTTTTTCCAGATGTTCGATCTGGCCCGCGAGTCAGAGTCCGCCGAGGCGTAAATCGCGCCATTGCAATCGACTACGCGGCGATCTTGGCAAGCTGGTCCATCAGCATGCGGATGCCCTTGACCCGCGATTGCGGGTCCTCCCACTGCCGGCGGTAGACAAGCTTGTGGTCGGGGCGAAGCTGCACCCGGCCGGCCTGCTGGTTGATGAAGGAGACCAGCTCGCCCGGCTGCGAGAAGTTGTCGTTGTGGAACGACAGAACCGCCCCCTTGGGCCCCGCTTCCACCTTCTCCACGCCGGCGTCCCGGCACAACCGCTTGATGGCGATGATCTGGAGCAGATTCTCGACCTCCTCCGGGATCGGGCCGAAGCGGTCGATCAGCTCGGCGGCGAAGGCTTCGATCTCGCTGCGGTCCACAAGTGTCGAGAGCCGGCGATATAGCGCCAGGCGCACGTTCAGGTCGGGCACGTAGGCCTCGGGAATCATGACCGAGGTGCCGATGTTGATCTGCGGCGTGAAGGTTTCCGCTTCTGCCTGCGCCGCCTCCGCATCCCCGCGGGCATTGGCGACGGCCTCTTCCAGCATCTGCTGGTAAAGCTCGATGCCGACTTCGCGGATGTGGCCCGATTGTTCCTCTCCCACCAGGTTGCCGGCGCCGCGGATGTCCAGATCGTGGCTGGCCAGGGTGAAGCCGGCACCCAGGGTGTCGAGAGTCTGCATGACTTCCAGGCGTTTTTGCGCAGAAGCTGACAGCAGGCGCCCCGACGGCAGCGTCAGATAGGCATAGCCGCGGATCTTCGCCCGGCCAATGCGTCCGCGAAGCTGGTAGAGCTGCGCCAGGCCGAACATGTCGGCGCGATGAATGATCATGGTGTTGGCCGAGGGCACGTCGAGGCCGCTCTCAACGATATGGGTGGACAGCAGAACATCGTATTTGCGTTCGTAGAAGCCGGTCATGACCGCTTCCAGTTGGCTTGCGGGCAGCTGGCCGTGGGCCACCGCGACCTTGACCTCGGGCACCAGCTTCTCCAGGCGCTCGGCCAGCTCCGGCAGGTCGCGCAAACGCGGGCACACATAGAAGCTCTGCCCACCCCGGTGATGTTCGCGCAGCAGGGCTTCGCGCACCACGACCCCGTCGTAGGGCAGAACGAAGGTGCGCACGGCCAGACGGTCGACCGGCGGCGTGGCGATCAAGCTCATTTCCCGCACGCCGGATAGCGCCATCTGCAGCGTGCGCGGAATCGGCGTGGCCGTGAGCGTAAGCACGTGCACATCGGCGCGCAGCTGCTTCAGGCGCTCTTTCTGTTTGACGCCGAAATGCTGCTCCTCGTCGACGATCACCAGGCCAAGGTCCTTGAAGGCGACCGACTTGGAAAGCAGCGCGTGCGTGCCGATGTCGATGTCGAGCTGTCCGCGCTTCAGGTCTTCCTTGGTCTGTTGGGCCTGCTTTCCCTTCACCAGGCGCGACAGCTGCGCCACGCGCACCGGCAGGCCGCGGAAGCGCTCTGTGAAGGTCGCGTAATGCTGGCGGGCCAGCAGCGTCGTCGGCACCACCACCGCCACCTGCTTGCCGCTCATGGCGGTCACGAAAGCCGCGCGCTGCGCCACTTCCGTCTTGCCGAAACCGACATCGCCGCAGATGAGGCGATCCATCGGCCTGCCTTCCGCAAGGTCGGCCAGCACGTCCTCGATGGCGCGCAGTTGGTCGTCGGTCTCCGGGTAAGGAAAGCGCGCGCAGAATTCGTCGTAGGCCCCCGCCGGCGGTTCGATAGGCTCCAGGTGGCGGGTCTCGCGCTCGGCGGCCAGGCGGATCAGGTCGTCGGCGATCTCCTTGATGCGCTGCTTGACCCGCGCCTTGCGCGCCTGCCAGGAGCCCTGACCCAAGCGGTCGAGCTGCACATCCGCATCCTCCGAGCCGAAGCGGGAGAGCACCTCGATATTCTCCACCGGCACGAAGAGCTTGTCGCCGCCGGCATAGGTCACCTTCAGGCAATCGTGCAGCCCGCCGCCGACGTCGAGGGTGATCAAGCCATCGTAGCGGCCGATGCCATGATCGACGTGCACGACGAAATCGCCCTCGCCCAGGCTGGTCACCTCGGTCAGGAAGTTCTCGCCCCGACGGCGGCGCGGCTGCGGCCGGGCGATGCGCTCGCCCAGGATGTCCTGCTCGCTGATGAAGGTGACCTCGCCGGTGGAGAACCCCCGTTCGATGCCGAGCGTGACCAGCCCCACCGCATCGGGCGGCAGGGTCCGCGCCTCGGTCCAGTCCGCCACCTCCTGGATCTTCTTTGCCCCGTGCTCGTGCAGCAGGTGGCCCAGGCGATCGCGTGAGCCCTGGCTGTAGCCGGCGATCAGAACCCGGCGGCCGGCCTTCTGTTCGGCCTCTGCGAAGGTCTCGACGGCGTCGTAGACGCGCGCATCGCCCTGGGCGCGCGCTTCCGCGAAATCGCGCAGACGGCGGCCGCCGGCATCCACCGTGCCGCCCGCATCCTCGGGTGCGGCAAAGGGAGAGAACTGGCCGCCCGGTGTGTCCTGCAAGCGGCGGCTCCACTCCTCGCTGTCCAGGTAGAGCGTGTTCGGCGGCAGCGGCTTGTAGGCCCAGCCGGCCTCCTCCGCGCCCTCCATGTCGCGCCGGGCGGCGTAGAAATCCTGGATTGTCTCCAGGCGCGTATCGCGGATTTCGGCCGCCTGGTGGTCGAGCACGACGGGAGCGCCGCCCAGGTAGTCGAACAGCGTCTCCAGGCGCTCATAGAACAGTGGCATCCAGTGCTCCATGCCTGGATGCGGTCGGCCTTCGCTGATCGCGGCGTAGAGCGGGTCGTCCGGCGCGGCGGTGCCGAACGCCTCGCGGTAGCCGGTCCGGAATCGGTGAATGCTGTCGGATTCCAGGACGATCTCGCTGACGGGCCGCAGCACGAAGCGGTGCAGCTTACCGGTGGTGCGCTGGGTCAGCGGATCGAAGCGGCGCAAGCTCTCGAGTTCGTCGCCGAAGAAGTCGAGACGAAGCGGCTCCTCCGCTCCCGGCGGAAAGACATCCAGGATGCCGCCGCGCATGGCGTATTCGCCGGCTTCGCCCACCGTCTCGGCGCGAACGTAGCCGTTGTGCTGCAGAAAATCCGAGAGCTGGTCGGTTGGAAGCGCGCCGCCCGCTTCCAGCACGAGCGTGCGTCCGTCGAAAGCCTCGCGCGGTGCGACCCGCTGCAGCAGTGCGCTGACCGTGGTAAGGACGAGCCGGCCGGCCTCTGCCGCGCAGGGCTGCATCAGCCGGGTGAGGCCGTCAATGCGCTGCGCCACGATATCGCGGTGCGGGCTGACGCGGTCATAAGGCAGGCAGTCCCAGGCGGGGATGCGTATCGTCTCGGCGTGCGGCGCGAAGAAGCCGACCGCGTCGGCCATCTGCGCCATGCGGGTGTCGTCGCGGGCGACATGCACCACGGTGCCATGTTGGCGCGCGAACTGCGTGAGCAGGAGGGCATCGTGTCCCTCCGGCGCGTTGGCGATCAACACCCGTTCGCCGCTTGCTATCGTGCCGA
>JAWVYK010000097.1:0-9475 GCA_033722755.1 Rhodovibrionaceae bacterium
GATGCCGGTGGTGACGCCGCAGCCGATGTAGCAAACCTTGTCGAAGGGCGCGTCGCCGCGGATTTTGGCCAGCGCGATTTCCGGCAGCACGGTGTAGTTGGAGAAAGTCGAGCAGCCCATGTAGTGCAGCAGCTTCTCTCCGTTCAGCGAGAAGCGGCTGCTGCCGTCGGGCATCACGCCCTTGCCCTGGGTCTGGCGGATTGCCTGACAGAGGTTGGTTTTCGGATTGAGGCAGTATTCGCACTGACGGCATTCCGGCGTGTAGAGGGGGATGACATGGTCGCCCTTCTGCAGAGAGGAGACCCCGGGGCCAACGTCCACCACGACGCCCGCGCCCTCATGACCCAGAATCGTGGGGAAGGCGCCCTCCGGGTCCTCGCCGGACAACGTGAAGGCGTCGGTGTGGCAAATGCCGGTGGCCTTGATCTCCACGAGGCACTCACCCTCCTTCGGGCCATCGACGTCCACCGTTTCGATGGACAAGGGATCGCCGGCCTTGAAAGCCACCGCGGCGCGAGATTGCATGGCTGTTCCTTCCCCTTTTTCTCAATCTTGAAATTTGCTGCGGGTTCGCCCTCGGGCGACGCGGTGAAATCCTCTCAGCCGAGCCTTGGAGAGGCAAGGCCGATTGACGCGACCGGGGGGGATTTCTAACCTCCGCCGATGGCCGGGGCTGGCTCCGGCGAGCGCAAGGGAGCAAGCGTGATGGGCGAGAACGTGGCAGAGCTGAGGCGCGACCTGGCGGCGGCATTCCGCCTGGCCGCCTATTTCGGTTTCCACGAGGGCATCTGCAATCACCTTTCCTGTGCGCTCGACGGCGAGGAAGGCCGCTTTCTTCTGAACCCCTACGGCGTGCACTGGTCCCAGATGCGCGCCAGCGATCTTCTGGTGATCGACCACCGCGGCACGGTCCACGAGGGCGAAGGCTATGCCGAGGATACCGCCTTGCAGATTCACGGCGCGCTGCACCGCCAGCATCCGCGGGCAAAGGTCGTGCTGCACACTCACATGCCCTATGCCACGGCGCTGACCTGTCTGGAGGACGGGCGGTTGTTGCCCGTCCACCAGAACTGCCTTCGATTCTATGGCGATATCGCCTATTTCGACGACTACGGCGGGCTGGCTGCGGGCAGCGACGAAGGCGAGCGGATCGCCGAAGCGCTGGGCGACAAACGCGTGCTTTTTCTCGCCAACCACGGCGTCGTCGTCGTCGGACCGACCATTCATGAGGCCTTCGACGATCTCTACTACCTGGAACAGGCGGCGCGCGTACAGGTTCTCGCCATGCAGACCGGGCAGCCGTTGAAGCCGGTGGGCGACAATGTCGCCGCGCAAACCTTTGCCGATCCCGAAGGCCGGCGCGACGAATATACGCGCGCGCATTTCGAGGCGCTGAAACGGGTGCTGGACCAGGAACACCCCGGCTACGCCGAATAGCGCTTGGCGCGCGGAAAGAAGCGAAGCAAATGTCCTCCGCCCTGTGGACGGCCGTTGGCCTTTACGCGCTTTTCGCCGGCGCCATGTACGTGCTGCAGCGCCGCCTGATGTATGTTCCGCAACCGTACACCGCCACCCGGCCCGAGGATCATCGTCCCGACCTTCAAGAAATCGTTTGCACGGCGGATGACGGGGTTGCGGTGCATCACTGGATGCTGCCCGCCGGCGACGAGACCCGCCTCGGTGTCGTCGTCTTCCACGGCAACGCCGGCAGCCTGGAGGGCAGCGCCGAGAAGTTTCTCGGTCTCTCGGACGACGGCCACGGCCTGGTGCTGGGCAACTACCGTGGCTACAGCGGCGCTGCCGGCCGTCCCACGGAAGCGGGTCTTATCGCCGATGGCCGTGCGCTCCTCGATCGCCTTCATGAGGAAGGTTGGCCCGCCGGCCGGCTCGTGCTTTACGGAGAGAGCCTTGGAAGCGGCGTCGCCACGCGGCTGGCGAGCGAGCGGAAGGCCGCCGGCCTGGTCCTCGAGGCGCCGTTTACCTCGGCCGCGGCGGTGGCCCAACGGCATTACTGGTATCTGCCGGCCTACTGGCTGACCCGCGACCGCTTCGACAATCTCTCACGCATCGGCGAGGTCGGCGCCCCGATCCTGATTCTGCACGGCGAGCGAGACCGCACGGTCCCTGTCGCTCACAGCCGCCGCCTGGCCGAACGGGCCGGGGATGGTTGCGAGTTGGCCATATATCCGGACGCCGGGCACGCCGATCTGTACGAACACGGTGCCGAACAGCGGGTGCGCGGCTTCCTGAACCGCCTTGAGGCGGTGGACTAGGAGGCGGAGCCTCGCGCCGAGGCTGCTCTACTGCGGCTTTTCCAAATCCCTCAGGGCAGCCGGTGTGTCGATGTCGAGCAGGACGGCGGGCTCGCTCATGGGCACTTCCACCACCGCCTCCGGATATTCCGCGATCACTGCCTTGGCCCCGACATCTCCTGTGATGTCCTGAAGTTCGGGGAAAAAACGCCGCCCGATCAGCACCGGATTGCCCCGCTTGCCTTGCCAGGTCGGTATGCAGATCTCGCGCCCTTCTACCGGGTTGAAGGCGGCGATCAGGCGGTCGACCGTGGCGGCGTCGACCTTCGGCATGTCCGCCAGCAGAACGACGGCGCCGTCGACGTCGTCCGGCAACGCGCCCAGGCCGCGGTGCAGGCTCGTGCTGAGTCCGGCGGCGTAGTCCGGATTGTGCACACTGCGCACCGCGAGGCCGGAGAGGGCGGCCTCCAGCTTGTCGGCCTCGTGGCCGCTGACCACGACCACCTCTTCGGCCTGGGACCCCAAGGCCGCGTGCACCACGTGGCGGATCATGGCTTCGCCGTCGACCTCGCTCAAAAGCTTGTTGCGGTCGCCCATGCGACGGGATTGGCCGGCCGCCAGCACGACCGCCGCGATGCGCGGAGCCCTGGGGACCCCGTCCGCAGCCGCCTCGTCGGTTTCCTGCACCGCCTTGGCACGGGGCAGGGGGCGGCTGCCGATTTCCTTCAAGAGGCCGCCGGCGCCCATCAGCATGACGTCCCGCGGCGTCACCTCAATCCCGGCGACAAGGCGCTCCAGCACCCAGTCGAAGCCGTTCACCTTGGGCGAGCGCGCGCAGCCCGGAAGGCCGAGAACCGGCCTGGCGCCGTCCTTGGCCAGCAGGATCAAATTGCCGGGATCCACCGGCATGCCGAAATGCAGGACCTCTCCGCCGGCCGCCTCTATGCCCGTCGGCACCACGTCTCGCCGGTCCACGATGGCCGAAGCCCCGGAGACCAGGAGAAGGTCGGCGTCTTCCTCCTTCAGCGACTGGAGAGCGGCGGCGACCGCCTCGCTGTCGTGCGCCACGCGCTGTTCGCGGGCGGGCGGACAATCGAGCGCTGCCAGCCGCTGATCCACCGCCTGGCGCGTCTTGTCGAGGACGCTTTCCTTCGTGCCGGGCAGGCGCGTTTGCACCAGACCCACCCGGCGCCGCTGGAAAGCGTGAAGGCGCACGATCGGCCCGTTTTCCTCCGCTATCTCAAGACAGGCTTCGAGCCTGTCGCCGGGCACGGCGAAGGGAATGATCTTGATGGTGGCCGTCAGCTGCTTGGGCTCGACCACGTCGAACGGGGCAAGCGTAGCTGCCGTGATTGCTTCATCGACCAGGTTCAGGCGGTCGAGGCGCGCGCGGTCCACTTCCAGCACGCCTCTGGTCTTTGCGACCAGGTTCGCGCGCCCGGTGAAGGCGCTGCTGGCCGAGAGGTTTTCGCCCATCAGGGCTTCGGCCAAGCGGGCCGCGGCTTCGTCCTCGTGCACGTCGCCGGCTTCCAGCCGCGCCGTCGTTACCTCATTGACCCCCTCGCGTTGCAGCGCGGCGATATCCTCGGCGCTCAGCCGGCGGCCTTTCTTGAAGCTCACCTCTCCCAGACGCACGGAATGCGCAAGGATTGCACCCTCAGCCTCCGCAAGCGGTGTGGGGCCGAAGATCACGCCACCGACTCCCGGGCTGCATCCTGCTTCACCAGAACAGGCGCGCCGCGCAGCACCTGGGTAATCTGACCCATGATCGCGATGGCAATCTCGCTGGGCGCGCGCGCCCCGATCGGCAAGCCGACGGGCGCATGAATTCGGGCAATCTCCTCTTCACTCACACCCTCTTCGCGCAGCCGCTCGATGCGCTTGGCGTGGGTGCGTGTGCTCCCCAGCGCGCCGACATAGAACGCGGGCGAGCGCAGTGCGACGGCGAGCGCCGGATCGTCGAGCTTCGGATCGTGGGTCAAGGTCACCACGGCGCAGCGCCGGTCCAGTTCCAGTGCGCGCAGCGCGTCGTCCGGCCAATCGCGCGACATCTCGACGTTCGGAAAGCGCTCTTGCGTTGCCCAGGCGCCGCGCGGGTCAACGATCGTGACCTCGTAGCCGGCAAGCTGGGCGATGGGCACGAGCGCCTGGGCGAGGTGCACGGCGCCGACCACCACAAGCCGGAGGGGCGGATTGAACACCTGCACGAAAATGCTGTCGTTCGGCGTCTTCAGGCGGCCGCTGCTGTCCGCCTGCAAGGCCTCTGCGATGACCGAGAGAAGCTCTGGAGAGGGCTGCAGGTCCCCGGCTGTCTCGGCACCGTCCACCACGAGCGCCTGCCGGCCGCTGTCCAGATCGGTGGCGAGCGCCACCGGCCGCTTTGCGGCGCGGGCGCTTTGCAAGGCTTCGAACAGGTCGCGTTTCATGACGTTGACGGGTCCTGGCGCAGAAGTTCCGCGGCGCTCACTCCATGGGTTCCACGTAGACCTGAACAGTGCCGCCGCACGAGAGGCCGACCTCCCATGCCTGCTCGTCGCTGACGCCGAATTCCACCAGCTTCGAGCGTTTGCTGCGCATGGCCTGCTTGGCTTCCTCGACGACGGCGCCCTCGATGCAGCCGCCGGAGACGGAGCCCAGCATGTTGCCCTCTCGGTCCACGACCAGTTGACTTCCCACCGGCCGGGGCGAAGAGCCCCAGGTTGCGACGACAGTCGCCATGGCGACCTCGCGACCCTCGGCCAGCCATTCGCCGGCACGGCGGAGCACCTCGTCGACGGGTGCGAATTCGCCGCCTTGGTTCGGTGTCGGGGTATCGCTCATTGCATTGCCTCCAACCAGGCCGTCACGCCCTCCTGCCGCCGGCTGATCGGCTTCGACAGCACCTCGGCGAGCTCAGCCAGGCTTTCCAGGTTGTGAACGGTCCTGAACTCGTCCACGTGCGGCATGATTGCCATCGCCCCTTGGGATTTCGGTTCGTAGCCCTCGTAGCGCAAGAGCGGATTGAGCCAGATCAGCCGCCGGCAGGATTTGTGCAGCCTCTCCATTTCCTTGGCCAGGCCCTGTGCGCCCTCGCGGTCTAGGCCGTCGGAGATGAACAGCACCACCGCGCCCTGACCGAGCACCCGGCGCGACCAGAACTGGTTGAACTGGGCCAGGCAGTGGCCGATGCGTGTGCCGCCCTGCCAGTCGAAAACGGCGCGCCCAACCTTCTCAAGCGCCACATCGACGTCCCGGTTGCGCAGATGGCGCGTGATATTCGTCAGTCGCGTGCCGAAGACAAAGGAATGCACCCTGTCTCGGTCGTTGGTCACGGCATGCATGAAATGCAGGACCATACGCGAATAGCGGCTCATCGACCCGGAAATGTCGCAGATCACCACAAGCGGCGGCGGCCGCCGGCGGCGCCGGCGCCAGCGCAGCGGGATGGAATCCCGTCCCTGGCGCATGGCCTGACGCAGGCTGGCGCGAAGGTCGGCGCGCCGGCCGCGCGGATGCGGCTGGAAGCGGCGCGTGCGGACGAGATTGATCGGCAGGCGCATCTGTTCGATGGCCCGGCGCGCGGCCTCGAGCTCGGCGCCGGACATCTTTTCGAAGTCCATCTCTCGCAGCAATTCCTTGGAAGAGTAGGTGAGCGAGGCGTCGACCTCGATCTCCTCTTCCTGCTCCTCGCGGCCTTGACCGCCGGGGCGCTCTGCCTGCAGGGCCTCGGCAAGGCGCCGGCTGAGCTGCTCGCGGTCCTCTGGCGGCATGTCCGGCCGGACATCGGGCAGAAGCAGCGAGCGCAGCTTGTCCAGGATTTTCGGATTGCGCCAAAAAACGGCGAAGGCCTGATCGAAGATTTCCTCCTGGTCGTGGCGATTGACGAAGATCGCATGAAGCGCCCAGTAGAAATCGTCGCGCCGCTCCACGCCCACGGCCTGCACGGCCTCGATTGCCGCCAGAACCTTGCCGGGGCCCACGGGCAAACCGGCCGCGCGCAGGGTGCGGGCGAAATACATCAGATTGTCCACCAGCCGGCCGTCGCCGCCGCCGTCGCCGTAAGGCCGATGGCCGGGAGAATGTCGATCCGCGAAGGCGCCGGTCTGGCTCATGTCGGGCGGCTGGTCCTCACTGTTGCGCGGCCGCGGCTTCCTGCTTGACCTCCTGGAGAATGCGGCGGGCTTCGCTGCCTTCGACCTTGGCGATGTCGTCCTGGTATTTCAGCAACACGCCGAGGGTCGAATCCACGGTGTCGGGGTCGAGCGTGATCTTGTCGAGCTGGGTCAATGCCTCGGCCCAATCGATGGTCTCGGCCACGCCGGGCAGCTTGAAGAGATCCATGTCGCGAAGGCGCTGCACGAAGGCCACGATCTGGGCGCTCAGATCGGCCGGCGCGTCGGGCGCCTTGACCGCCAGGATCTCCCGCTCGCGCTCGGCATCCGGATAGTCGACCCAGTGGTAGAGGCAGCGCCGCTTGAGCGCATCGTGAATTTCCCTCGTGCGGTTCGAGGTGATGACCACGACTGGCGGCTGGGGCGCGCGGATGGTGCCGAGCTCAGGTATCGAGATCTGGTAGTCGGAGAGAATTTCCAGCAGAAACGCCTCGAAGGGTTCGTCGGTGCGGTCCAACTCGTCGATAAGAAGCACCGGCGGGCCTTTCAGATCCCGGCGCAGCGCCTTCAGCAGCGGCCGCTCGATCAGGAACTGTTCGGAGAAGATGTCTTCGGCAAGCGTGTCGCGGTCGCGGTCGCCGACGGCTTCGGCCAGCCTGATTTCGACCATCTGGCGCGGATAGTTCCATTCGTAGACGGCCGAGGCCACGTCCAGGCCTTCGTAGCACTGCAGGCGGACGAGGTTGCGGTCCAGCGTCTCGGCCAGGACCTTCGCGATTTCCGTCTTGCCGACGCCGGCTTCGCCCTCGAGGAAAAGCGGCCGGCCCAGCTTGAGGGCCAGATAAAGGACCGTCGCAAGGCTGCGGTCGGCGACGTAGTGCCCACGATTGAGAAGCTCGACCGCCGCGTCGACGGATTGAGGCAGATGTGACGGCTTGGACATGAAGGTGGAGGTTCCTGCTGCTACCTATCGTGCCTGGACGAGCGGCGGCCGGACGGGCGCGTTTGTGGGACCGCGCGGTGACCGCAGCATTTATCGGATTGTCGTAGCAGACGCTTGCGCCGCCGGCAAACGCCGGTGCGGCATTCGCGCTACGAGGTGGAGACCGGCGCGTGCCCAGAGCCTATTTCTGGACGTAAGAGCCGTTTTCTTGTTTGAAATAAGTGCCCGCCGGCGCCTTCTGGAGGATCTGCTTGGCGTAGACGCGGCCGACCTGGTCGACGCTCACGCCCTGTTCGTTAGCACGCTTCTGGTAGATCTTCGTCCGCTCGGCATTGACCTGCTGGACGATCTGGCGCGCTTCCGCGTTTCCGCCCTGGCGAATTTCCAAGAGCCCGTCGAAACGCTCCGCGATCACGCCGGCGGCGCGCAACTCGTCGAGGCTGGCCGCCTGGGCTGGCCCACCCGGAGCCGTCAAGAGAGAGGCGGCGAAGGCCGTGAGACCGAGGGCAGCGACAAGGAAAGATCGGCGGAACATGGCGTTTCCTCAAGAAAGCGGCGTCATGGGCGAGGCGTCAGAAAATATCCGGATTCTCCTGGATATCTTCCTCGGCCTTCTCCTCCAGCTTTACGCGGACCTCCGCGTCGAGCTTGATATTCAGGTTGATGGTGATCGGTTCCTCGGGCGCCTTGACCGCCACCGTCGGCTGGCAGGCGACCAGTGCGCTCACCAAGGCGGCGAAAGCAACCGCCGTAAGATATCGGAAAACTGACAAGGCCCTGCGTGCTCCCGAACACAAATCCAGCCCAATGGTGCATCGTCGCGGTTTTGCTGGCAAGCGCTTACCTCAACCGAAGACTGCGCTGCAGCAACTCCGAAGACAGTCGCCGCCCTTTTGCTATGGCGGCCAGTATGGGCTCCAAATCGCCGCTCAAGGTGATGTTGAACTGAAAAGGGTAGCCGTCGAGTACGTCCGGATTGTGGCCGAGCATGGAAATCGTCAAAGCCGCGTCGCCTTGCATCGGCTTGTCCAGCGTTAGGCTCAGCTCGTCGTAGCGGAAGTCCTTGAGCGCGCGCATCATCAAGTCCACCTGCTCACCGCTTTGCGAAAGGACCTGATTGGCCTCCTGGGATCGGAAGGAGAGCGCGCCGTCGTCCTTTGCTTCCAGCGAGCCCTTCGCCACGGCCACGCCATCCGACGAGAGCACAATCGGCACGGAGCCGGAAATCGTCCCCTTGCCGCTCAAACCTTCGATGTCAATGGTCTCGAAAAGCTTCGCGAGCTGCAGGCCGTCGACGGAAATCGTCACCTGCTGTTGCTCGGCCAGCGGGTCGAACGTCCAGTCGCGGATGCGCACCAGACCACCCAGCACCTCGCCGCTGGCATCCGCGATCTTGAGCACCGGAGTGCCGCCCGGCGGCGTCACCAGGCCGAACTGGGCTTGGGCATTGCGGATCGGCAGGCCGGCATCGATCAGATCGATGCGAAAGATCTGGTCGCCCGGGGCCGTCAAAGGAACGAGATCGCTCAAATGCAGCGTGCCCTGGGCGCCTTCGATGCGGATGCCGCTTGATGTGAAGTCCATGTCGGAAATACCGATGTCGGCTTCTCCGTCCACGCCATCGGGTCCCCAGGTCGCGGTGGCGTCGACCTGCGCTGTGCCTGCCACCTTTTCAAGGTTCACAAGCGCCGGCGCGAGGTCGGCCGGCTGCAGGCCGTCCGGCTGGAAGGAGAGGGTGGGGAGCGTGAAGTCCGCGCGCCCGGACTGGCCGTTCGCTTCGATGCGGCCGTTCACATTGAACTTCGCGCGGCCGTCGGCGGCGGTGCCCTGCGCGTCCAGTGCGAAGGCCGTGTTCCTGCGTTCGACATGCCCTTCCAGGCGCAGAGGGGCAAGGAAACTGGGCTCGTCCCGGTGGCTGAACCGGGTGACGGAAAAGCGCGCGAAGTTGGCCTCCGCGCCCGGGCGCAGCTCGACGTCGATATCTTCTGCGGCAAGACCGTAGCCCGCGAGCACGACATCGAAGCCGTTAATCCGGATGTTCTCGGGCAGGGCGGTGGCGAGCGTGCCTGTCACCGCAATCTGCGCCGGGGATATTGCAAGGTCGAGTGGGGTGTCGTCCTGGCGCGGCAGATGCACATCGAATTTCGACAGCCTGGCCTCCGCGGCATAGCTGAGGGTGTCTTCCGAGA
>JAWVYK010000098.1:0-9394 GCA_033722755.1 Rhodovibrionaceae bacterium
CCTGGAAGAGGACGACGTGGATCGAATTGCCGCCCAGACGATCGCCGCCTTTGCTGCCGGGTGAAATGACGACAACCTTGGCGGGAGTCCCGGATGCGTCTCTAGTCGGTCCGGATTAGGACTCGTCGGCGACTTTCAGGTCCTCATGTCGCTCCATTCCATCCAAAAGGTGTAATCGGAAAGTAGCAATCGGTCGCCTTTCGGAGATTTATTTGTTGCCTCGAAAGGTAAACGCCGAGCGACATAAACTTGTTATTTGTATAGAAATTTATGAAAAGGTAATGTGTCTCTCGGCGCGGGCGTCATCCTGTAGGGGAAGTGCAGGAGGATGCCATGAAGAGGATTGTGTCTGGATGCCTTGGGATCATTGCGCTGATAGCGCTCGCGGGGACGGCGGCTGGAGAAGGCGCCTACGTCCTGAATGCCGTGGGCGGAAGTTCGGTGCTTCCCGGCGACTGCAATGGCTTTGCGACCATCGTGTCGGACAGCAAGCCGGTTTCGACGCAGATGACGGAAGGGACCGTCGTCTGGACGTCGGTCTATACGGTCGACCGGTTGCCGGAGCGCACTTGTCGCATGGGGTTTCCGCTATGCGTCCTGAACTCGGGGACAACGAGCGAACTCGGCAACGGCTACGTTGTCATCTCCAGGACGGGCGAAGCGCGGCTGATCTGCCAGGGGTATCCAGCGTTCGACTGATGCTTGTTCGGTGCTGGGCGTCGTAAGCGGGTCCACCGTTACGCGTGTCTTGAAGACGCCTGCAAGCCGGAAAGGGAGAGCGGATGCGAGATTTCGTCAATAGCGGCCCGGTCCGTCCAGCGTACGGCTTGGGCCAGCATCCGTTGCCGAAGCCCTACGTGATCGTGGTCGGCAACGAAAAAGGTGGCTCGGGCAAGTCGACGACGGCGATGCACATCGCCGTCGCCCTTATGAAGTGCGGCTTCGAGGTCGGGACCATCGATCTGGATTCCCGGCAGGGCACCTTCTCCGCGATGATGGACAATCGGCAGAGCTTTTCTCTGGAAAACGAGCTGGACATTCCCATTCCCCGGCATCACCGGATTTTCCCGGCCGGCGGCTCCATGACGGTCGACGGTCTTGTGCCCGAGAACGAACGGCGGGTCGGCGAAGCGCTCAAAGAGCTTTCGGACTGCGATTTCGTCATCGTTGACACGCCGGGCACCGATTCCCCTCTGTCGAGGGCGGGCCACTCGATGGCCCACACCCTGATTACACCCATCAACGATTCCTTCGTCGACCTCGACGTACTCGCCAAGGTCGATCACGAGGGCTCGCGCATGCTGGAGCCCAGCATCTACAGCCAGATGATCTGGGATCTGCAGGAAAAGCGCTCGAAGGCCGGCAAGCCGGCCATCGACTGGCTGGTCATGCGCAACAGGCTCTCGCGCCTGAATTCGCAGAACAACGAGACGATTACCAACCTGTTCCGCAGCTTGCGCCGGCAGGTCGGCTTCCGCGAGGCCCCCGGGTTCAGCGAGCGCGTCATCTTCCGCGAACTTTTCCCCAAGGGACTGACGTTGCTCGACCTGCGCGACCCGGGCGTGGGCGTAGAAATGAACATCAGCCACGTGCACGCACGCGAAGAGGTGCGTCAGCTGCTCCAGACCATGGGCCTGCGCGACGTGGCCGACAAGATCGGCGGGCGGCCCGAAAAGTCGAGCTTCATCGTCGAGAAGCTGCGTCCGAAATCGATGGAGGTCATCCGGATCGCCTCGGACGGCGGCGAGAAATACAGGCAGCAACAGGCCGGACGCTTCGATCTCGACGGCGCGGACGCTTACGGCGACGACGTGGAAGAAGCCTGGGCAAGACCCGGCTACACCCACGACGATCTCGACGCCTTGCGCGCAGAGGCAGCAGGTCGCTGGCGCAGCGAGGCGGAGGCCGAAGTCGCGGACGAGGAAGACGCGCCTCGTGGCCGCAAGCGTGGCACGCGCGCCGGCAGAGAGTCCGATCGCTCCGAGAAATCCCACCGCGCTTCCGGTGCCCTGTGGGGCTCGCTGGCGGCTTTGATTCTGTTGACGGTTTCCATCGGCGTGATCGTGGAGGCGAATTATCCCGGTGGCGTCCGGGCCCTGGGGCAGGACATGACGGGAAGCTCCGAGATCGAGGGCGAGCCGTTGAACGGGCTCGGCCACCAGGTGGCGGCGCTGCTGGACAAGCTGCGCCAGCTTACGCAATAAGCGGCCTTTTGGCTGTTGCGAGGATCGATTTAATCAAAGGGCCGCGCGCCGTCTTGCGCGGCCCTTGTGCGTGCCGCCGCATGATATAACTTCTCAGCCAGATGCCCGGCTTTCGCGCTGGGACGCAACAGCGGGTCAAAGCGCATGGCACGTCGTCTGACCACGATTCTGGCTGCCGATGTGGTCGGCTACAGCCGTCTGATGGAAGCGGACGAGAAGGGCACCTTCGCGCGGCTCACCGAGCTCAGAAAGAAGACGTTCTCTCCAGCGGTTTCAAAGCACGGCGGGCGTATCGTCAAGCTGATGGGCGACGGCGCGTTGGTGGAGTTCGCCAGCGTCTTGGACGCGGTCAACTGCGCGCTCGACATTCAGAAGACCCTGGCACAGGCGGATTTCGCCTGCGCAGGCCCGGAGCCACTGTGTCTGCGCATCGGCATCAATCTCGGCGACGTCATTGCCAGCGACGGCGACATCTATGGCGACGGCGTCAACATCGCCGCGCGTCTGGAGCAGATCGCCGAACCTGGCGGTGTATGCCTGTCGTCTTGGACCTACGAGCAGGTTCGCGGCAAGCTCGACGCGGAATTCGAGGATCTGGGCGCGCAGCAGGTCAAGAATCTGAACCGCCCGATCGGTGTTTGGATGTGGCGGGGCAAATCCCAGAGTCCGGACAGCCTGAGACCGCCCGCGGGCGAGGACGACACCGCACTGACGGATGCCGGGCCGAGCGAAGCCAACCGCAAAGCCTCCATCGCAGTGTTGCCGTTCACCAATATGTCGTCCGACGCAGAGCTGGAATACCTCGCAGACGGGCTGACCGAGGATCTGATAACCCTGCTGGCGCGCGTCCCCGGCTTCATCGTCATCGCGCGAAATTCCAGCTTCGCCTTCAAGGGGCAATCGGTCGACGCCCGGCAGGTCGGAACGTCGCTCAACGTGCGCTACATGATCGAGGGCAGCCTGAGGCCCGTGGGCAAGAAGCTGCGCGTGACCGTCCAGTTGATCGAAACCTCCGACGGCCGGCATATCTGGGCGGACCGTTTCGATTGCGCCGCCGATGCCGAAATGGAGATTCAGGACAGGGTCACGCAAAACATCATCGCGCGCCTGGAGCCGGCGCTCGCGCGGGCGGAAATCCGCCACATCAGGCGCCAGCCGCGCTCCAACCCGGACGCGTGGGACCTGTATCGAGAGGCCAACAGCCTGCTCTCGCTCAAGGGCTGGCACCGCGACACCTTCGAAGAGGCACTCGGTCTGCTGAGCCGCGCCGTCGAGATGGAGCCGGATTTCGCCCAGGCCCACGCCTACTATTCATTGCTGACGGCGTTGGGCCATCTGTTCGATTTGTCACCCGACGGCGAGGGTGAGGGCGACAGTGCCGAGGCGCGCGCCATTGAGAGCGCGGAAAAGGCGATGGAGCTGGAGCCTTACGACTCTGCCGTTCTCGGGTTCGCTGGCTGCGCGCTTTCTGACATCGGCCATGTCGCGCGCGGCATCGGCATTCTGCAGCGCGCCGTGGAGGCCGATCCCAGCAACGCCCAGGCCTGGGTCGCGCTGGGTGCCGCCCAGATCCGCGCGGGCAAGGCCCGCAAAGGCGTCGAGCTGCTGCGCCACGGGATGCGGCTTTCGCCGCTGGACAACCGCTTGTCCTATTGGGGGACCAATCTCGCTTACGCGCTGTTTCGTCTGCATCATAAAGAGGAGGCCCTGGAGGAGGCGCGGCTGGCCTGCCGCCGCGACGACAAGAACTATATGGCGCGCGCGGTTCTGGCCATGATCGCCTTCAGCCTCTCGCGCGAGGGCGAGGCGCGCGACGCCGTTGCCGACGCCCTACGCATTCGCCCCGATCTCAAGGCCAGCGATCTTTCCGCTTTGCTGGGCCGCCGCGGCACCAAGCTTCTGGTGGAAAAGGAGCTCTTGCCGGCATAGGCCCCTCCGAGCCCAGAGGCGGCGGGCGCGGGCAGCTTTCAGCGCTTCCTCGGCCCCATGGTGGGATCCGAAAGCTTGCGGATCTCCGTGATCCGGACCAACGGAATGCCGCTGATGCGTGAATGCTCGTGGATCGCCTCTTCGTCCTCGGCCAAGTAGACGCAGAAGGTTTTGTCTGCGGCAATGAAGCTTTCCTGCCATTGCACTCGCGGCGCAAGCTGTGCAAGCGCGTCGTTGGAGCGCCCGGCGATCTCGCGCATTTCCGAAATCGACCGTTGCCCAACCTCGGGAATTTCACGCTCGACGATGAAACGTTTCATGTAATCTCCCTTTCGACGCTGCCCACGGGCAGCCATTTCAGCGTCCGGGACGCGGGCTTTACCTTATTCAGCAGCGTGAATATAGAGCGCGCGCCCCGGGCCGCCAAGAAAGCTCGTGCGCGGGTGCCCGGCGGTCAAGGCGCTGCTTTGTGAATGCCGGCGGCTCGTTTATGAAGGACAGTCTCGGGACTACGGGGCTTGCGGGATGCCATGAAAGACGAGACGCTCTTCCTCGACGGATCATCGCTCACCGCCGACGTTTTGTCCGACAGCGCCCGCGACGCCCGGCAGGTGCGGCTGAGCGAGGAGGGTCTGGCGCGCATGGCCGCAGCCCGACGGCTGGTCGACGCCGCGGTTGCGCACGGCGAGCCGGTCTATGGCGTGACCACCGGCCTCGGCGCGAGGGTCGGCGAGGCGCTGCCGGCCGAGGCCCTGTCCGAGTTCTCCTATCAAACGTTGCGCGGCCGCGCCCATGCCGTGGGATCTCCCCTGCCGCCGCAAGTTGTGCGCGCGGCGATGATCGTGCGCCTGAACACGCTCTTGTCCGGGGCCGCCGCGGCGAGCCCTGCCGTGGCCGAGCATCTGCTCGCCTGTCTCAACGCGGGTCTGGTGCCGGTGGTGGGAGAGAGCGCATCGGTTGGCGCCGGCGATCTTGTGTGGAACGCCACTTTGGGGCTCGCACTTGTCGGAGAGGGGCCCATGAGCGATGCGGACGGTCGCGTGCAGATTGGCGCCGAGGCTCTGCGCGCGGCCGGCATAGCCGAGCTTACGCTGGGGCCGCGCGACGGGTTGGCGCTTGCCAATCACTCCGGCTTCTCCGCCGCGCTCGCTGCGCTCGGCGTGGCCGAAGCAGCCGACGCCTACGAGGCCCTGCAAAGCGCCGCCGCGCTTTCCATGGAAGGCTTCCGCGCCAATCTTTCGCCCCTCGATCCGCGGGTGCTGGCGTTGCGTCCGCAACCGGGTCAGGCGGAGGCCGCCGAAGGCCTCAGACTGCGCCTGGCCGGCAGTTCGCTGGAGCGGCCGGGGGCGGCGCGGCGCCTGCAGGACCCGACGTCGTTTCGCAATCTGGCGCAGGTGCACGGGGCCGTGCAGGCGGCGCAGGAGTTCGCGCGGAGAGCGGCGGACTGGGAAATCAACGGCGCCAGCGACAATCCCGTGGCGCTGGTCGACGACGGTGTCATCGTCTCCGGCGGGGCGTATCACACGCCGCATCTGACCTCGGCGCTGGAGACGCTGTCGCGGGCGTGCACGCACGCGGCGATGACGCAATTGGGCCGCCTGTCGAAGATGATGGCCTCGCGGTTCACCGACCTGCCGCTTTTCCTCGCGCGTGGCGAGGCGCAGTCCAACGGTTTCGCTCCGGTGCTGAAGGTGGCGGAGGCCGTGGCGGCAGAGCTCGCCCAGGCGGCGCAGCCGGCCCCCGTCTGGCCCAGCGTGAGCGCCGACGGGGTGGAGGATTCGCTGACCTCGGCGCCGGTCGCGGCAAAGGCGCTGCTTGTGGTGGCCGACCGCCTGCGCAAGCTGGTGGCGATCGAGCTCATGATCGCCGCCCAGGCCGTCGACCTGAGGGGCTGCGAGCGGGAGCTTTCGCCGTGGATGGCCCGGGTTTACGCAAGGGTCAGAGAGCGCTGTCCGCCGCTGGCCGAGGACCGGCCGCTGGGTGCGGAAATCGACGCGCTGGCCGAGGAGGTCGGCGCCGGCCGTTTCGGCGCCGAATGAACGGCCGGGACTAGGGCGCGATTTCCTCGCCGTCCCAGGCGAAGAGGCGGCCGGAATGTTCGTGCGTCAGGCCGTCGATCACCCTCAGCATCCGCCCCGTGGCATAGGCCGGGGTGAACAGCTTGCCCTCCGGCACGTTGCGCTGGAACGGTTCGGAAAGCGCGCTTTCGACGGTGCCCGGGTGCAGTCCCACGCACACCGCCTTGTCGTTGCGCCGCGCCAGCTCGATCGCGAAATTGCGGATCAACATGTTGAGCGCGGCCTTCGAGGCGCGGTAGCTGTGCCAGCCGCCGAAGCCGTTGTCCGAAATACTGCCGACCCGGGCGGAGAGCGCGGCGAAGACCGACTTCCGGTCCCTCGGCAGGAGCGGCAGGAAGTGCTTTGCCACCAGCGCCGGTCCGATGGCGTTGACGTCGTAAGCGCGGGCCAGCGCGCCGTGCTCCAGGCTGCGCCAGGTCTTCTCCGGCTGCAGCTCGTCGCCGTCGTGAAGAACGCCAGTGGCCACGATCACGAGATCGAGCTCGCCGGCCGCGTCCTTGGCGGCTTCCGCGGCCTCGGCGATGCTATCCTCGGATTCCAGATCGAGGCGTCCGGCCGTCACCTTGCCGCCGCTCACGTCGAGCTGCCGGCGGGCGAAGGCGTGGACGCCAGCCACCGCCTCGATGGATGCCAGATGGTCGACGAAGGCCTGCCCGATGCCTCCGGAGGCGCCGATGACCGCCGCCTGCAGACCATCGCCGAAGGAGTCCATCGCCGGAGGATCGCCGTCCGGCAGCGCGGTGGAGGTGTGCGTCGTCTTGCTCATCGTCCGCGTGACATAGAGCCCAGAGGCCGGGCGGCCAGTCATTCGCCGGTGAATTTCGCCTCCCGCTTCTCGCGGAAGGCCGCCGTTCCCTCCTCCAGGTCGCGGCTTTGCCCGAGGTCGAAGAATGAGCGCGATTCCAGACGCAGCGCCTCGTCCATGGTCAGCCCCATGCTTCGCTTCATCACTTGCTTGGCGAAGCGGTGCGACAGCGGCGCCCGGCGGCTGAGCTGCTCGGCGTAGTCCATGGTTCGAGAGAGAAGCTCTTCCTGGGGATGGATGCGGTTGACCAGCCCGATACGGAAGGCGTGCTCGGCATCGATGCGCTCGCCAGAGAGGATCATCTCCATGGCGTGACCCAGGCCGACGATCTGCGGCAGGCGGATCAGACCTCCGTCGCAAGCGTGGAAGCCCCACTTTGCGTCCTGCAGCGCGAACTCGGCGTTGGGCGCGCAAAAGCGCAGGTCGCAGGCCAGTGCAATCTCCAGCCCGCCAGAGATCGCATAGCCGTTGACGGCGGCCAGGATCGGTTTGAAGACGTCCATGTTCCTGGTGATGCCGCCGATGCCGGGGCCTTCCGTATAGCGCTGGCGGAATTCCGGGGCGCTGGTCCGGGCGAAGGCCATGGTGTAGGTCTTGAGGTCTGCGCCGGCGCAGAACGCGGACTCCCCCGCGCCGGTGATGACGGCGACCCTGGCCTGCGCATCGGCGTCGAAGGCGCGCCAGGCTTCCACCAGTTCGTCGTTCGCCGCGAAGTCCAGCGAGTTCATCTTTTCCGGCCGGTTGATGGTGATGAGGCGCACGTGTCCGTGGGCCTCGTAGAGAATGTCGTCGCTCAAAGGTTGGTCCTCCCTGCCGTTGGAGAGCCCGCCTGCGCCCCTGCGACAGGCGCGGCGCTGCCGTGACATAGAATAGATCGAAACTGGATTTCGATAAGCCGCGCTCTCCTCTTCCAAATGCGCCCTGTCCTCGTCACAATCGTCTTCAAGAATCGCCGCAGGCTTAGGTGCCGGTGACCGGCTTTCGCGGTCGCGGGCGGCATACGACCATGGAACTGCGAACGAGGCACGCTATGGCCATTGCCACAAGCAAAAGAAAACCCGAACCGGGCGCCGAGGGCGCCGTGACGCAAGGCCCTCCCTCTCGCCTCGGAGAGGAGCTGCGGGTGACCGGTCGTCTGGCGACGAAGGGCGAGCTGGCCGTGGAAGGCGCGGTGGTCGGCGATATCTTCGCCGCGCGCTTCGTGCTGGAAAGCGGCGGCTATTTCGAGGGCAATGTCGTCGCCCAAGAGGTGCTGATCCACGGTCATCTCGACGGCCGGGTCATCGCGCCCGTGGTGAAGGTCGGCGTCAATGCCACGGTCAACGGAAAGGTGTTCCACCACACCATCATGGTGGAGGAAGGCGCCCGGCTGGATGCCCGCTTCCCGTGGCGCCCGATGAATTATTTCGAAGAAGGTCAATACGAACTGCAGGAGACATAGGATGGCGATGTTCCAGCGTAGCGGCAAACCACAGCAGACCCCGTCCTCCGGGACGGAGTCCACGGAGCCCAAGCCGCAGGCCCAGCCCGCCGCGCGCGAGTCGCGGCAACAACCGGCGTCGGGCAGAAACGCGGCGCCGTCCGTGATCAGCTCGGCGCTGACGATCACCGGCGATCTGGAAAGCGCAGGCGACATTCAGATCGACGGCGCGATCGAGGGCGACGTGCGCGCCCAGACGGTCAAAATCGGTGACGGGGCAAATGTCCGAGGCTCCGTTCTCGGCAACACGGTGGAGCTCGCCGGCTCCGTCGAAGGAAAGATCGAGGCCGACAACGTCTCGATCACCCGCACCGGCCGCATGAACGGCGACATCGCGCACAAAACCCTGCAAGTCGAATCCGGAGCCTTCATCGACGGACACGTGCGCTCGCAAAGCGGCAGCGCAGCGCGTCAGGCCGGCGCCTCGGCCGGCCAGCAGAGCGGGCAGGGCACATCCGCCCGAAGCGCTTCGGCGGCGTCGGCGGATGCTTCAGCCTCGTCTCCCTCTTCCTCCTCGTCCTCCGCAAAGACCGGCGAAGGGGAGAAGAGCGAGGCCGGCAAGGCGGCCGGCTAGCTAGGTCGGCTCACGAGGCGAGCGACCGCGAGGGACCACCGCCGCGCGTCCAGCGGCACGGGTCCCCTTGTCCGCGGCGACGGATCATTCATTCCAGAGATGCAGGGCAGCCCCCGGGCCTTGTGGAGCTGTTATCGGCGCACCCAGCGAACACGCCACCGCGGCGATTCCGCCGTTGCGTCGAAATAGACCTCGCGCACACCTTCCATCAGCGAACCGTCGGCCTCGACCTCACGTCCGACGATGCCGAGGTAGTCCTTGCGGCCGGAAGCCGCGGCGAAGGCGGAGAGGCTCACGAAGCCGTTGGTCAGCACGGATGTGCCG
>JAWVYK010000099.1:0-9283 GCA_033722755.1 Rhodovibrionaceae bacterium
AGCCGCCGCCCGCCCCGTCCAGGAAATGCAGGTGGTCGTGGGTCATGACCGAGGGCACGATGCAGGTCATGAGCGCCGCGTCCTGCTCCGAAATGCCGTAGCGCGCCACGCCGCTGCGGCGGGCCTCCTCCAGCATGTCCTTGGTCTCAGCCAGCGTCTTGGGGTCGCAGTCGACGGTCATGCGCAGCACGTCGTCGAACTTCCGGAAATCGGTGTTCAGCGAGGTGTTCGTGCGGTAGGCCAGCGGATCGAAGCCGCCGACCTTCCAGCCCGTCTTGTCGAGCACCCAGGCGATCAGGGGTGCCAGGCGCAGCAATCGCTTTTGCCGGCCAAGCGGCTTCTCCCCGCGCGAGGCCCGCGCCTCCAGGTCCAGGCCGGCCGGCGGCCAGGTGAAGCCCGGTCCGCGTTTCGGAACCGGGTGGCCGCCGCGGTCGTAGCCCTCGAAGCTGGCGATCAGCCGACGCGTCAGTTTGGCGAACTCGGCGCTGTCCGCCCCGCGCTCGGGCGCCACGATCAGCGACAGGATGCAGCCGCGGGTGTTCACGATGGGCGTCCAGCGGCAAGACAGGCCGGTGAGGTCGGGCCGCGCCTGCGGCGGCGCGGGATCGATGGCGTAGCGGCCCTTCTTCATCTCCGCCTCCGCCCAGCCGATGCCCTGGCCGGAGAACATGGCGTAGCTCACATTGTTGGACGCCGCGAAGCGCGCGACGCGCAGATCGTGGCCGGCCGCGCGGATGTCACCCACCGCCAGCATCGCCGTGCGCAGTTCCAGACCGAGGTCTTCCTCCACCCAGCGGGCGGTGCGCGCCAGCGCGTCGCGGGCGCTCTCCGCTTCCTCGCCGCCGACCGCAAAGCTGGCGCCGTCGCCGCCGAAGACGAACGGGAAATCCCGGTGGCCCAGTGCGTTCATCACCGCCGATATGGCCGCCGCACCGGCGATGTTGACGGCCTTCTGCCGGCCGTCGGCGATCGCCTTGGTGGAGCTCACCACATCCGTCAGGCCGACGCGCCAGCTGTCCGGCACGGGCTGGTAGACGGCATCGTCGACGACCCGCGCGAAGTCGACGAAATCCGGGATTTCGCTGTAGAAGGATTTGTCCGCATCGCCCATGGCGCCGGTCCTTGCCAGTTCCGGACGAAAGCCGCTTGGCAGTGTAGCGGAAATATCGCGGCCGCGCCCTGCGGCAAGGCCGCGGCGCCTCAAACCTCCGCGATTTCCTCGTCGCGGTAGCCCTGGAAATAGAGCAGCGCGGTGAGGTCGGCATGGTCGATGCGAAACGGCGCGGTCTCGCGTACCTTGGGCTTGCCGCGGCAGGCGACGCCCAGGCCCGCGGCCTGCAGCATGTCCAGGTCGTTGGCACCATCGCCGACGGCGGCGGTCTGGCAGAGCGTGAGCGCCCGGCGCGCGGTCAGCCGCTGGAGCGTCTGCAGCTTCGCCTCGCGACCCAAAATCGGCCGCTCCACCTCGCCCAGGATGCGCCCGCGGTCCAGCTTCAGAGTGTTTGCCACATCCGCATGAAAGCCACCGGCTTGCTTCACCACCGCCGTGAAGTGGGTGAAGCCGCCAGAGACCAGCGCGCAGTAGGCGCCGTGTGCGCTCATGGTGGCGACCAGCGTGCGCGCGCCCGGCGTGAAGGTCATGCGCTCCGCCGCTTCGTCCAGCGCGCTCGCCGGCAGGTCGCGCAGCATGGCTACGCGCTCGGCCAGCGCCTGCTCGAAGTCGAGTTCGCCGGCCATTGCGCGGCGGGTGATATCGGCGATGCCCTCGCCCAGCTTCAGGATGTCGGCCAGCTCGTCGAGCATCTCTTGCTCGATGATCGTGGACTCCATGTCGGCGACCAGCAGCAGCTTTCGCCGGCCCGCCGCCGGCTGCACGGCCAAGTCCACTGGCGCGCCGGCCAGCGCCTCGCGCGCTGCGGCCTCGGCGCTCGCCGCATCGAGTTCGGCGAAGGGCACGTCAACGGCCCGGTCGCGCGACAGCCAGTCGGATGCGCCCGTTGTGGCGCCGGCCTCGTCAAGCGCGCCGGCGACCCGCTCCGCCGCGCTCGCCAGGCTTGCCGGCGTTGCCACCGGGGCGACGAGCGTCGCCACGCAGGCTCCGGGCGAGGGCGAGGGCGATTGGGTTTCGGCTGACTCGCTCATGGCCGGACAGCTATAGAGGGTGCGGACGCGACGACACAAGGGCGGACGGCGAAGCAGCGACCATGGCCAAGAGGCAAGACCAGCGCGGGCCCGTGCTCGTCATCGCGGGCCCCACGGCGAGCGGCAAATCGGCACTGGCGCTCGCCGTCGCCGAGGAATTCGCGGGCGTCGTCATCAACGGCGATTCCATGCAGGTCTACCGCGACCTCCGCATCCTCACCGCCCGGCCCACACCGGAGGAGGAAGCCCGCGCGCCGCATCGGCTCTACGGCGAGCTGGACGCCGAGGAGAGCTGTTCCGCCGGGCGCTGGCGGGACATGGCGCTGGCGGAAATCGAGGCCGCGCACGCGGCCGCCAGGCTGCCGATCGTGGTCGGCGGCACCGGCTTTTATCTGCGGGCGCTGGAGCACGGCCTGGCGGAGATCCCTGAGATTCCGGCCGAGGTGCGCACGGCGGCCCGCCGGCGCCATGCCGATATCGGCGGCGCGCGCATGCATGCGGAACTGGCCGCCCGTGATCCACAGACGGCGGTGCGCCTTGCCACGGGCGACAGCCAGCGCCTGATCCGTGCCTGGGAGGTGCTGGAGGCGACAGGCCGCCCGCTTTCCGACTGGCAGCGCGAGGCCGCGGCCGCGCCGGCGCCCTACCGCTTCCTGCGCTTCGTGCTTGAGCCGCCGCGTCAGGCGCTCTATGCGGCCTGCGACCGGCGCCTCGGCCGCATGGTCGAGCAAGGCGCGCTGGAGGAGGTGGCTGCGCTGATCGGTCGCGGGGTGGATCCCGCCGCGCCGGTCATGAAGGCGGTGGGTGTGCCGCAGCTGGCCGCCCATCTCAAGGGGGAGTGCGATCTGGAGAGCGCGCTGGCCGCCGCGCAGCAGGCCACCCGGCGCTACGCCAAAAGGCAGCTCACATGGCTGCGTACACAGTTTCCGCGCGACGATCTTTCTACTTTCGTCATCAAGGCGCAATTTTATGAAAGAATGAAGCCAAATATCTTTAAGATTATTCGCGAGTTTTTATTGACCGCCTAGGGGTGAGAGACTAGGTTAGCGCGCTCGAGGCAGCCCTCAGGGCCGCCCGAATGCTGGTGTTTCGACGATATCGCGGGCCTTGTAAATGGGTCCGCCAGTCATCGGTATTCAGGACAGATCGGCCGCCGTCCGCGAGGACGCTTCACCGACAGCGGGCGGCCGCCATGCGAGAAGATCGGAATAGAAAGATATGACGGCAGACCAAACCGCCGATAGCCACACCGGCGCCGAACTGGTGATCAAGTCCCTGCTGGATCAGGGGACGGAGGTCGTATTCGGCTATCCGGGCGGCGCGGTGCTTCCGATCTACGACGCAATGTTCCAGCAGAACGCGCTGCGCCATGTGCTGGTGCGCCACGAGCAGGCGGCGGTGCACGCGGCCGAGGGCTATGCGCGTTCCACGGGGCGCGTGGGCGTCGTGCTGGTCACTTCCGGGCCGGGCGCCACCAACGCGGTGACGGGCCTGACCGACGCGCTCATGGACTCCATCCCCATCGTCTGCCTGACGGGCCAGGTGCCGACGCATCTCATCGGCAACGATGCCTTCCAGGAGGCCGACACCACGGGCATCACCCGGCCGTGCACCAAGCACAACTATTTGGTCAAGTCGGTGGAAGATCTGCCGCGCATCCTGCACGAGGCCTTCTACGTGGCGCGCAGCGGCCGTCCCGGACCGGTCGTGGTGGACCTGCCCAAGGACGTGGTGCAGGACACCGGCGCCTATCTGCCGAAGGAGGAAGTGACGCACCGCAGCTACCGCCCGCAGGTGGAGCCAGAAAGCGGACAGATCGAAAAGGCGGTCGACGCGTTGGCCAAGGCCAAGCGGCCTGTCTTCTATACCGGCGGCGGCGTGATCAACTCCGGCCCGGCGGCCTGCGAGCGCCTGCGCGAACTGGTTCGCGCGACCGGCGCGCCGATCACCAATACCTTGATGGGCCTGGGCGCCTATCCCGGCACCGACCCGCAATTCCTGGGCATGCTGGGCATGCACGGAACCTACGAGGCCAACCTCGCCATGTACCACTGCGACGTCCTGGTGGCCGTGGGTGCGCGCTTCGACGACCGGGTGACGGGGCGGCTGGCGGATTTCTCGCCGCATTCGACGAAGATCCACATCGACATCGACCCCTCCTCGATCAACAAGAACGTCATGGTCGACGTGCCCATCGTGGGCGACACGGGCGCGGCCCTCGACGCGATGGCCGCGCTGTGGCGCGAGCGCGACCATGCCCTCGACAAGCGCGACCTGGAAACCTGGTGGGCGCAGATCGAAGAATGGCGGGCGCGCGACTGCCTGCGCTTCCGGCAGGAAGGCGCGATCATCAAGCCGCAGCACGCCATCAAACGCCTCTACGAGCTGACCAAGGACCGCGACACCTACATCACCACCGAGGTCGGCCAGCACCAGATGTGGGCGGCGCAGTTCTTCAAGTTCGATTCGCCCAACCGCTGGATGACCTCCGGCGGGCTGGGCACCATGGGCTACGGCCTGCCCGCGGCCATGGGCGTGCAGATGGCGCATCCAGAAGCCACCGTGATCGATGTGGCCGGCGAGGCCTCGATCATGATGAACATCCAGGAGATGTCGACGGTGGCGCAGTACGGGCTGCCGGTGAAGGTCTTCATCGTCAACAACCAGTGGATGGGCATGGTCCGCCAGTGGCAGGAGCTGCTGCACGGCGGCCGCTATTCGGAGAGCTACACCGCCTCGCTGCCCGATTTCGTGGCCCTGGCCGAGGCCTTTGGCGCGCACGGCATCCGCTGCGACGACGCCAAGGATCTGGACGACAAGATCGTCGAGATGCTGGAAAGCCCCAAGGCGGTCATCTTCGACTGCCGCGTGGCGCAGGAGGAGAACTGCTTTCCCATGATCCCATCCGGGGCGGCGCACTACGAGATGCTGCTGGGGCCCGACGACAAGGCGGCCAAGCCGATTTCCGAAGAGGGCATGGTCCTGGTATGACGGCTGCGGCCCGCTGCTTCGGCGGAACCTGGGCCGCGCGCGACCGGACGCTCAAAGCACGAGAAGGCCAGGATCCATGAGCCCCAAGGATACCAGCATCGAAACGCGCACCATCGCCGTGCTGGTCGACAACGAACCGGGCGTGCTGGCCCGTGTGATCGGCCTGTTTTCCGGGCGCGGCTACAACATCGAAAGCCTGACGGTGACCGAGGTGGAGCAGAACCTGCGCCTCTCGCGCATCACCGTAGTGACCAGCGGCACGCCGATGATCCTGGAGCAGATCAAGGCGCAGCTCGACCGGCTGGTGCCGGTGCACAAGGTCAGCGACCTGACCCTGCAGGGCCCTTCGGTGGAGCGCGAGCTGGCGCTCATCAAGGTCGCCGGCGGCGGCGAGAAGCGGGTGGAATCGCTGCGCATCGCCGATGTTTTCCGCGCCCGCGTGGTGGACTCCAGCCACGACCACTTCGTCTTCGAAATGACCGGCAGCACCGAGAAGCTGAATGCCTTCATCGAGCTGATGCAGCCGCTGGGCCTGGTCGATGTCAGCCGCACCGGCGTCGTCGCCATTGCGCGCGGGCCCAAGGGCATTTAAGAAGCCCGCCGACGGCAGAAATAAACAAAGGAACAGGGGCGGCCTCCACGCGTCAGACGGGGGCTTTCGCTTGAAACCGAACGACAGGAGGATAGAGCCGTGCGCGTCTACTACGATCGCGACGCAGATGTAAATCTCATCAAGGACCGCAAGATCTGCGTGGTGGGCTATGGCAGCCAGGGCCACGCGCATGCCATGAACCTGCGCGACAGCGGGGTCAAGGACGTGCGCATCGCGCTGCGCAAGGGCTCGGCCACGGTAAAGAAGGCCGAGGGCGCGGGCTTCAAGGTGATGACCCCGGACGAAGCCGCCAAGTGGGCCGACGTGGTGATGATCCTGACGCCCGACGAGCTGCAGGCCGACCTCTATCGGGACGACCTGGCGCCGAACCTGAAGGAGGGTGCGGCCATCGCCTTTGCCCACGGCCTCAATGTCCACTTCCGGCTGATCGAGGCGCGCGCCGACCTCGACGTCTTCATGGTCGCGCCCAAGGGCCCGGGCCATACCGTGCGCAGCGAATACCAGCGCGGCGCGGGCGTGCCCTGCCTCCTGGCCGTCGACCAGGACGCCAGCGGCAACGCGCACGAAATCGGGCTGTCCTATGCCTGCGCCATCGGCGGTGGACGTGCGGGCGTCATCGAGACCACCTTCCGCGAGGAGTGCGAGACCGACCTCTTCGGCGAGCAGACGGTGCTCTGCGGCGGGCTCTCGGCGCTCATCGTCGCCGGCTACGAGACGCTCGTGGAGGCCGGCTACGCGCCGGAAATGGCCTATTTCGAGTGCCTGCACGAGGTCAAGCTGATCGTCGACCTGATGTACGAGGGCGGGCTGGCGAACATGCGCTACTCGATCTCCAACACCGCGGAATTCGGCGACTACAAGTCCGGCCCGCGCATCATCACCGAGGACACCAAGGCGGAGATGAAGCGCGTGCTCGACGACATCCAGGCCGGCCGCTTCACCCGCGACTGGGTGCTGGAGTGCAAGGCCGGTCAGCCGTCCTTCAAGGCGCAGCGCCGCCGCCACGCCGAGCACGAGATCGAGCAGGTGGGCGAGAAGCTGCGCGGCATGATGCCCTGGATCGCCGAGAACCGCCTGGTCGACAAGTCGAAGAACTAGGGGCTTCTGATTAGCGCGGAGACTGCACCGGCACGCTCCCCCACCCGGCCGCCCCAATCCTGCGATTCCGTGCGCGGCCAGGTGGGGCAGTGGGCTGGCGGTGTAGATTGAATTGAGACCAACCGGCCCTCGCGATGCGTCGCGGGGGCCGGTTTTTCATGGGAGCCCAACGCATGGGACGCTGACACACGGCCGGAGGTCATCGCCGGCAAATTGCAATTGAGCGCGGCGCCACCCATACTTCGCCCATGGACAAGAAGGTCGTCATCGACGTGCTGAAAAGCCATGAGGAGGAAATACGTGCTCAGGGCGTCCAGGCTGTGTACCTTTTCGGCTCGACTGCACGCGAGGACGCGGGCCGCGACAGCGATATCGATATCTTCGTCGATCACGACGAGAATTTCTCGCTGCTCGACCTGTCCGGCCTGAAGCTCTATCTCGACGAGCTTTTCGACGCCGACGTCGACGTGACCACGCGCGACAGTCTGCACCCCATGCTGAAAGACGACATCGTCAGGCAGGCGGAGAAGGTTCTTTAGATGCCGGCGAGGTCGGCGCTGCCGCGATTGGTGGATATCCTCGAATCGATCGAGGGGATACGTGCCACGATCGACGGCGTGAGCTTCGAAGAATTCGAGCGGTCGTGGACGATCTTCAGGGCGGTCGAGCGGGGCATCGAAATAATTTCGGAAGCCAGCCGGCACATTCCCGACGAGCTCAAACGAGACCATCCGGAGATTCCCTGGGCCAAAATCGCCGGGATTGGCAACTTAACGCGACACGAGTATCACCGAATTGCGCCTGATATTGTATGGCGGATCGTTCAAAGCGACTTGGACCCTTTGGAATCGGCGGTCCGAAACATGATCGACCGTGAGAAAAACCGACGCTGACGGCGATTTGCGTCAGCGCGCCCCGTACCACCAGTTGACCAGCGCGGCCTCGGCGAATTCGGCGAGGTCGGGGTCTTCGGCCATCAGCTCCAGGAAGGCGACGACGGCGTCGGTCTCTGCGGCGTCCAGCAGCGCATAGTGCGAGGCCATGAAGCCGTGCAGCATTTCCTTGTCCGTGCCGGGGTCGAGCGCCCGCAGCGTCGACTCGGCGGCGTACTCCGGGTCGGCGTAGTGGGCCAGCGTATAGAGCAGGTAGGCCGGCAGGTAGAAACGGAAGGCCTTGGGGCTGAAGGCGGTCAGCGCGGCGTACTCGTAAACGATGGTGGCATCCGGCACCTCGCGCCAGTGCGGCGCGCCGCCGAAGGCCGCGTTGCATGCCGCGTCGCTGTAGAACGACAGGATGTCCACGTCGTCCATGCACTGGGGGTGCAGCAGCTCGCCGTCGCCGGGCTGCTCGGCCGCGGCGAAGGCCGCCTCGATCTGCCGGCGCACGGCTGCGATGCGTTCACGGTCCAATGGCATAAGCCATAATTCCCTGTTGCTCACGCGACTTAAAACGGTTTTAATCTTTGCTGCAACGCGGTGGCCGCCTATGTATTCTGGCAACCGGCACCGCAGGAATGAAACGGGAAGCGACCGACATGCCCAAGGGCATCGCCACCGCCGACAGCATGGACGCCGCGCGCACCCGCGCGCTGGCCGGGCTGTCCGCGCTGACGCTTCTCGCTCTCGCCACCCTTCTGGGCGGCGAGCTCCTCCTCCTTATTTACCCCTGAACGCTACAGCCGGCGGCGTGTCGGCAAGCGGGCAGGGGAGACTGCTTCAACCGGAACCAGATCAACAGGCCCGGCGCGGCACTGCCTATATCGGACAAACGCAAAGGCATCCGCGGCCGGCCGGCCCCCGAAGCGAAGGACAAGGGGCCGCATCGCGAGAGAGGGTTAGACGAGAGCCATGAGTAGCAAGGTCTCCAAAGGCGGCGTCAGCAAGGACGACGTCACCACCGACGTCAACAAGGCCGACGCCAACCGCGTCATCATCTTCGACACGACGCTGCGCGACGGCGAGCAGTCGCCCGGCTGCTCCATGAACCTGGAGGAGAAGGTCGCCGTCGCACGCAACCTCGCCGGCATGGGCGTGGACGTGATCGAGGCCGGCTTCCCCATTGCCTCCAATGGCGATTTCGAGGCCGTCAGCACCATCGCCCGCGAGGTCAAGGACGCACAGATCGCCGGCTTGGCCCGCGCCAGCCGCAAGGACATCGACCGCGCGTGGGAGGCGCTGAGGCACGCCACGGCGCCGCGCATTCACACCTTCATCTCCACCAGCCCGCTGCACATGAAATACAAGCTGCGCCTGGAGCCGGACGCGGTCTTCGACTACGTGGTCGACAGCGTCACCCACGCCCGCAGCCTCTGCGAAAGCGTGGAGTGGTCGGCCGAGGACGGCACGCGCACCGAGCACGATTTCCTGTGCCGCTGCGTCGAGGCGGCGATCAAGGCCGGCGCCACCACGATCAACATCCCCGACACCGTCGGCTACACGG